>JACCZZ010000088.1 GCA_013695715.1 Chitinophagales bacterium
GCTGTTGCACGCCTTTATCTGGGCCAACAACCCCGGCTCATAAGTTAAAAAACCGGCTGCTTTGTCGAAGTATCGCTCTACGTTCTGAAAAAAACTGTGGTGCTCCTGTAATCCTTTCTTCATGATGATTCTCTGTCTTTGATTTTCTTTTCGAGTTTAGAAATTTTGCGTTCCTGAAGTATTAAAAAAATTATAATGCCGACAAATATAGTAACGAGCACCGTAATCACCACATACAACTTTCCTGATTCACGAAGGAAGTTACCAGCCTGTTCATCAACTCCTATGCTTTGTGCTTTCGTAAGCATCGGGTTGATAAAAAGAAGTATCATCAATAAAAACCAGCCATTCATATTATATGATTTAATCAGAAAATAGAAGAATCAAGCACCTCCTTATGAGGTGTTGTAGAATGAAAAATTCCTTCACCGGCTCTTATTCGTGTTTCTATAATGTTTATACGGGCAGTAAGAGAAGTCATCCAGGCGCCAAGCAAAATCCATCCGATAACTGCGGGATAAAAGACTATCCGCATATTTGAATCAAGGTCATAGGCGGAAAAACCGGGATTGCCGCCATTGCCCGGATGTAAGGAATCTGTAAGCCGGGGCACTATAAATATTGCAGGAATAAAAATGGCAAAAGCCATAATGTTAAACACCGCAGAAACCTTCGCACGCCGATCTATGTCATCAATAGAATTACGCAACACGAAATAAGCCAGATATATAAGAAGACCTACCGCTGATCCCATCAGCTTTGGATCATTTGTCCACCAGGCACCCCAGGTAGTTCGTGCCCATTGCATACCTGTTAGAATACCAAGGATGCCCATGAATAAGCCAACCCGTGCACTGGCGGCTGCATAAATATCGAGCTTGAGAGTATTTTTTGAAAGGAACCGAAGGCTGTAATAACATGAACCTAAAAGAAGTCCGGTCATTCCAAACCACATGGGTACATGAAAGTAAAGATTTCGTATTGAATCGCGAAGGATAGGTAGAGCCGGGGAAGGCATAAGGAAACCAGCTATAATGGTATAAATGAGCAAAATAATACTAAGCCCTTTCCACCAATACTTCTTAAATATGGACATCAAAATTCTCCTAGTCGCGCCAAAGGTAAGGAAATAATAAAACTGCCAGAAGGACCATAATAACATCGAGAGCAAACAACAAAGAAAAATCGCGTATAGGAAATATTTCGATATGATCCAGCAAAGCTGTTTGGGTTAATTTAATAAGAAGCAATAACACAGGGATTATAAAAGGTAAACTGAGAATGGCCATCAAAGTTGCATTCTGAGTAGCCTTTGAAGAAATGGCGGACATCATGGTGAAAGCCAATCCAAAGCTGATGCTCCCGGTGATAACTACACCTATAAAATAGCCGACTTGTGAGATTGGGCTTTGGTTTATAAGTATGTACAAGCCCATACCTACCACCGCAAGCAGCATCATCATAGCACTGTTATAAATAAGTTTAGCAAGAATTACTGCTCGCGGATGTGCAATAGAATAGTAATATAACATCCTCGCTCTGCTTTCCTGTATGAAACTTTTAGCTACAGCGCTTACTGAAGTGAAAAGGAGAATAATCCAGAACAGGGTAACCCATACAGTTGGTTGCATTTCAATGAAGCTTATGTAAATCAGAAATATCGTTGATGACAGATATAAGAGGATTCCACTGAACGAATAGCGCTGCCTCCATTCCAATTTTATGTCTTTAATGATCAGAGTGCGAACTTCTCTCCACATGCCTGCTAAACTAAGGAACAATTGGAAAGGCTTCACCTTTTAAGAAATTATCATCTTCGATAAAAGCAAATTCATCTTTGTCCATAATACTTATTTTGCACCTGTGAATAAGATACTGGTAGCAAACAGAGGTGAAATCGCTTTACGGGTGATGCGCTCTGCACGTGAAATGGGAATTAAAACTGTAGCTGTTTATTCAGAAGCTGATCGAAAAGCGTTACACGTTCAATATGCAGATGAAGCAATATGCATCGGTCCGGCGCCTTCCAGTCAATCTTATTTGCTTGGTGATAAAATTATTGAAGAAAGCGTCAGGCTTCATGCAGATGGCATTCATCCTGGTTACGGATTTCTCAGTGAGAATGCTGCTTTTGCAAGGAAGGTAGAGCAGGCAGGAATAACATTCATCGGACCTTCGCCAGAATCAATGGAGCAAATGGGAAGTAAGCTTGCAGCGAAGGAAACGGCAAAGAATCATCACGTACCACTGGTACCGGGAACAGCAGAGCCGATTACTGACATACTAGAGGCGAAAAGGATTGGAAGTGAAATCGGCTTCCCACTTCTCATTAAAGCCTCAGCAGGTGGTGGTGGCAAAGGGATGCGTATTGTAAAAGAAGAAAAAGATTTTGAAGAATATGTGAACAGTGCAATGAGCGAGGCTCAGGCCGCATTCGGTGATGGAAGTGTTTTTCTGGAAAAATATATTGCATCACCACGACACATAGAGATACAAGTGCTTGGCGATAAGCATGGCAATGTTGTTTATCTCTTCGAGCGTGAGTGCTCTATACAGCGCCGTCATCAAAAATTAATTGAAGAAGCGCCATCCTCTATTCTTACAGAAAGCCTTAGACAAAAGATGGGAGAAAGTGCTGTGAGCCTTGCAAAAGCATGTGGTTATTATAATGCTGGTACGGTAGAGTTTCTGGTAGATGACGATCTTAATTATTATTTCCTTGAAATGAATACACGCTTACAGGTTGAGCATCCTGTAACAGAGCTGATAACTGGTCTTGATCTCGTGAAAGAACAAATTAAAATAGCACGGGGTGAAAAGTTATCCTTCAGGCAGGAAGACCTTCAAATCGGCGGACATGCTATTGAATTGCGGGTATGTGCTGAAGATCCAATGAATAACTTTTTACCTGATACAGGAATACTTAATACTTACAAGCGCCCGCAAGGCACAGGAGTTCGGGTGGATGATGCTTTTGAACAGGGCATGGAAATATCAATTTATTATGATCCATTGCTTGCTAAATTAATTGCGTATGGGAAAGACCGCAATGAAGCAATCGGCAGGCTGATTCGTGCTATAGATGAATACCAGATAACGGGTGTGCAAACTACTCTTGGGTTTGGGCGGTGGGTACTTCAGCATCCTAACTTTGTTAGCAGATCGTATGACACTGGCTTTATCCAAAAGTACTTTTTACCTGAACCAGTTTCTATGCTAAAAGAAGATGCTGCGGAAAAAGAAATTGCAGCTTTGATCGGGGCATCGTTTTTTTATGAAAATAGTACAGCAGAAAATAGCACCAACTCTAAAAGTGTCACTTCTCAGTCACACTCAAATTGGAGACAAATCAGATTTTGGTAAGATGAAGTTTTGCAGTATAGAAAACACCTTATCACATAACATTTCTCTTATATAAATCAGTTACAGTCAGAGATAATATCCGGTGTAGTAACCTCATTGCTGATGTTACCTGCCCGATCGAGAATGCTTATAGTATAAAAAAACGTATCTAAATTTTTACCAGGAACGCAGTCAAATGGGGAAAAGGTATATGCAATGGTTCCTGAAATATCCTTCACATTCCCTTCAGGTGTTATAAACGGAAATTGAAATCCATTGATAAAACC
>JACCZZ010000119.1 GCA_013695715.1 Chitinophagales bacterium
TAATTTTAGGTCCTGCATTAGCTTTAGGTACACGCACATATTCAGCCTGACCGCCATTGTAACCTCCATACAGATCAGTATAGCCAAACATGCCTCCGCCTTTCCCTTTTAAAAGATCACCCTCGGGACCATACATTTTAGGGTTAGTATTTACACAATTTGGGTGAAAGCCCTGAGCACAAAAGAAACATTGGCCACACGCAATGGTAAAAGGAACAACAACCCGATCACCCTTTTTTACTCTCGTAACTGCAGGTCCTGCTTCTACAACAATGCCCATAAATTCATGTCCTAAAACCTGATCTCTCAGTTGTGGCACAAATCCATCATAAATATGAAGGTCAGAACCGCATATGGCTGTTAAGGTGATTTGTAAAATAATATCATCAGGTTGTTCAATCCGTGGATCCGGCACATTATCTACACTGATATCTCCAATCTTGTGAAATACTGCTGCTTTCATGATAATATTTTGTTTGGGATTAACGATGAACAACGTCAATTTAAAAATTGAGCCAATGATGTTCAAAGGTGATCACACAATTTAAGAATGCTTACATGAGTAAAACATTACCCGCATTTATCTTGCAGATGGGAAAAGGATTCTATAAAGTAGTAAGGTTTGACACCAATATTATTGCAACTATAAGCATATTCGCTGAAAAGATTTATATAAAGAATACCCTCTTAATGAAGAATTTGGAGCAAAGTAAAACCTAACTCATAAACATTTCGTAATTTTTTTTATTTCTGAAATATTATTGATGAGCATTTCTGAAATATTATTGATGAGCATTGATTAAAATGTTTGAACGCGGTAAATTCATTACATATACTTCATCGCTTCAAGTCCTAATAATCTTCTCCATAATGCAATTTGACCGATGATGTTAGCTTCTCGGTAGATTATGAAAGTGAGCATATTAAAGTAAGTCATGTTCATACCTGGCATCTCAAACGGACTGTCGAGCTTTTCATCGTGTACATTTGCGAAAGCATCTCTTAACATAGGTGTGATGGACTCCCAATCTTTTTTAAATTCAGCAAGAGGCGGATAAGTGATGTTGTCCTGAATCCCTTTGTTATCCTTGAAGAGTTCATCTGCCGCTTGCTTACGATCAATTCCGAGAGCTTTAGCTATTTCAAATCTTTGCTGAACCAGGCTTCCGGTAAGCCATGCAACGTGATTTGCTTTTGTGTTTAAGCGATTATGTGCGTCTTTATCCGAAATGCCGTCAAAAGCACTGGAGAAGAAAGTAGTATGCATATCATACAGCACAGTAAGTGGATACATTCGGTTGCTTAAAGTTTTTGTTTCCATTTTTATTATATTTTGATGTTAGTTATTTGAAGAATTAAAAAGCTATGTGTAAATAAAGCAGAGAAAATTTTGAAAAGCCATTTTCAAATGGTTAATTAATTTATTGCAGTTCGTGTTGATTATTCTTTTGTAGCGTCAATTCTTACCATACACAGCATCTCGTCATCGTTCTTGTACCATTCCACACAAGGCTTGGTTTTATCAATTTTTGCATTCTGACAAATCTTACTGAAAAGATATTTAATTGAGTCTGTTTCTTTCGCCAGTCAAGCAATCTTACAGTCAGGTATTCACCTTTTTCAATAATATACCGCTTACAATTATAGTTTTCTGTTTCACCTTCGTATTTTTCTTCTGCAGCCGCTTTATATGTAAACCCTTCTCAGTCATTTCACTAATGCCAAAATAAGATCGGTCAACTTCTTCTGAGATCATGGTTACTAATTTATCAAAAGCATCCCCAATACCTTCAGGGAAATTTTCAACTTCAATTCCAAATACTTTTAAATCCTTTTCAAGAGTATACATTTCCATATTATCATTTTGAAAGGCAAACATAGGTTTAGCAATGTCTTTCAACAGGGTGTAAATACGGCAATCTAAAGGGTTGATTGCGACAATTTCTTGTTTACTTTTGCTTTCATGAAGCACATATCTATCCTTGTTCCCAAAGGGGCAATTTTAGGGAGCCTTGAAGGCTCTCGTCAGATGTTTACTCAGGTGAATGAATTTTTTAAAGCCAGGGGAGCTCCACCATTATTTAAAGTGCAACTGGTAGGGCTTTCAAAAGAGACGCCCTTAAGCGGTGGCCTATTTACCGCAAATGCCGATGTACTACTGGAAGATGTAAAGAAGACTAACCTGATTATTATACCTGCCCTTGATGGCGATATAAAGGACGCTTTGGAAAAGAACCATGATTTTGTTCCATGGATCATAAAGCAATATAAAGGAGGGGCTGAAGTTGCAAGCCTCTGTTTGGGAGCTTTTCTACTTGCATCAACAGGTTTATTAAATGGCCGCAAGTGTGCAACACATTGGATGGCTGAAAACCAATTCAGGCAAATGTTTCCTGATGTGAACCTAGTGACTGAGAAAATCATCACTGATGAACAGGGCATCTATTGCAGTGGGGGTGCATTCTCTTACCTGAACCTTATTTTATACCTGATAGAAAAATATGCGGGCCGTGATATAGCCGTCCTTGCTGCTAAAGTATTTGCAATAGAGATAGATCGCGACAGCCAGTTGTCCTTTACCATTTTCCAGGGGCAAAAGGAACATGACGATGCGCCCATAAAACAAGCGCAGGAGTTTATTGAAAAAAATTACCAGGATAAAATAACCGTAGATCAGTTGACCTCAATGGTAGCGCTGAGCCGGAGAAACCTGGAGCGTAGGTTTAAAAAAGCTACTTCCAATACAGTTGTAGAATATATTCAAAGGGTGAAAATGGAAGCTGCGAAAAAAACCCTCGAAAACGGCAGAAAGAATATCAACGAAGTGATGTATGATGTGGGCTATTCCGATACAAAAGCTTTCAGAACCATCTTTAAAAAAGTTACAGGATTACCGCCAGTCGAATACAGAAACAAATACAATAAGGATGCGGTGGCTGTGTAATTTGATAAAGGTAAATTTTGACGTCACATTGATTACGGAATGAAGTGTTAATTTCATTTCTCAACTGAAGTTATATATCTATTAAAGGGTGATATTTTCCTCAGCAACCAAAAAGATAAAATGATCCATGCGAAGCCAAAGCAATAGCCTGCGATGACATCTGTAGGATAGTGAACATGCAGGATGATCCTGCTCATTCCGATTAGAAAAGAAAACAGTAGCAGTAGGATGGATAGCAGCCATTTCTGCCACAGTTTCATCCTCCCTTCAATAATGAGATAGATTAAAACACAGCTAAAGATAAATGAGGAAATAGTATGGCCGCTGGGAAAGCTGAATGTGGTGATTCCTTTGATGATTGGTGAATCTGGCCTGTTTCGATGAAAAAATTCTTTCATTGCAAAGGTTAAAGCGGTGCTTGTTAATGCGACTACAGACACATCAATAGCTTGTCGTAATCTCATACGGAAAATAAGGGATCCAACAAGTATTACATACGCAGTCACTAAAAAATTGCTCGAACCAAAAAACGTCATTATCTGCATCAGATGAATAAAATTAAGGCTTGATAGTGGCGATAATAAGGCAAATACCTTTTTGTCAAATCCATTTTCATTTTCTAAAACCGCTTCTTCTGCAATAAAGCCAAACAATAGAAGTGAAAAGATGAACATGGCAATCACGATAAGCATTTTTAGCGTCACTGCCTGTAAAAAGGGCTTTAGCTTTTTATTCATTAAACAAAGATTAAATATTCAAGCATTGCAGAAACATGGGTCGGGATTATCGTTCTTAATTCAATTGCTATCTCCCTTCACCATATTCTCCGCTCCTTATCAAGAGGAAGCATGATGCTGAGGGATGCGGGAAGAATCTTTGCTTGTAACCCCTTTACTTTACCCCTGTACTCACCATCAACCTGGAAATAAGCGTGATGACGGAGCGTAATGCTAACCTGGTCGGTTTGAACAATCTCAATTTTGTCAGGATCAAAAGGCTTATGGGTGATTACCATTTTTAACAATTCCCTTATCGACAATCTTCGCACAATTACAAGCTCAAACTTACCGTCGTAAAGATCCCCTTCAGGGTTGATGATGGCACCAGTTCCATAAGTACGGGAATTTGCCAGAACGACCATGTATGCACTGCGAACCAGGTGATCTTCAGAGGTTGTTATTTCAACCAGCATATATCTTTTTTCGCTCAATACTCTGAAGATTGCCTTGGCATATCCCCACATTCCACGGACCTCATTGTTTTCATAATGCTTAATAAGCAAAGCATTCAAGCCGATGTCGCTGAGATGAATTGAGATCTCTTTATCATTTATCCTGATTACATCGATCTTTTTAACCGCACCATTATTTATTATTTGAAGCGCTTCATCAACATCTTCCGAGATACCAAGTTCTTTTGCCATTCCGTTTGCAGAACCTGCCGGTAAAATGCCCAATGTAATGTCTGTGTGGAGCAATTGCTCTGCAACCATCTTTATTGTGCCATCGCCACCCACAGCAACCACTTTATGGGGCTTGTATTTAGCGATATTAGTCTTCAATTCAGATTCATCATCTTCGCCCTTGAGCTTATGAATGCTAATTTGATTCGGACTATCGTTAAAGCGATTATTGATCTCTTCTTCCCAATCTTTGTTTTGTTTTCCTCCGGAAATAGGATTAATGACAAATAGTACTTTTAATTGCCCATTAATAGTCATATTGCTGTACAGCATTAATTGAACTGAAAAATGCAAACTACTAAAACAAAATACAACCATTCAAAGCCAGAGCAAGTAAGAATTACTTGGAAGCAAAAACTTATGCAGTGGCTACGGCTGACCAGTGAACTGACCGTAAAACTCTATAATGGATATGGCAACACTCAAAATTCAATCATCTATGGTCATGTTCTTTCACTGCGTCCCTTATCAAGAAAAAATTATAGAAAAAGTTTGTTAATTAACTTACTTGCATTAATCAGATTGTTTATTGTAAGACCGGTTGAAGGTGCAGTTGTACAGTTAAAATCAGGTGAAACATTGATAACTACGACCACAGATGCCGGTGGTTTTTTTAAGCTTGAATGGGAGACTGAAACTCCACCTGTATTCGGATTGCATGAGGTGGAGGTAGAATTGCTGAACGCCGCAGGTCAGGTAATTAAAACAGGTCGTGGTTCAGTGTTCATCCCTCATCTCACGCAATATGCTTTTATCTCAGATATAGACGATACATTTCTGATATCCCATTCGTCAAGCCTGCGTAAAAGATTACTCGTTTTATTTACAAACAACGCTCGAAGCAGAAAGCCCTTTGAAGGTGTGGTAAACCATTACCGTTTGCTTATGAATGCACAAACGAATGAAGCAGAGCCAAATCCTTTTTTTTATGTTTCCAGCAGTGAATGGAACTTGTATGATTACCTCGTGGAATTTATAAGAGTGAATAAACTTCCTGAAGGAGTTTTTTTGCTGAACACTTTGAAAATATTCAGCCAGATGATGAAAACTGGTCAGAATAACCATGCTACAAAGTTCACCCGCATCGTTCGGGTACTGGAAGCTTTCCCAAACCAAAAATTTGTTTTACTTGGCGACAGCTCTCAGCACGACCCCGAGATATATGCCTCTTTAGCAGAACATTTCCCGGGTAAAATCCATGCGGTATATATCAGGGACATCTATCAGCCAAACAGGGGAAAAGTAGCGAAGATTTTAGCTAAGCTGGAAGACACCGGTGTGCCTTTTTGTTTCTTTACACATAGTTCAGATGCCATAAGTCATTCAAGAAAAATCGGCCTAATTGAGTAATTGTTGAAGCAGTGTCATCTATTTACGCTCATAAATTATTATGAAGAAATTGCAATTCTTAATTCTATTTTTTAGCATTCAATATTCCTGGATATATTACTCTTATTGCCAACCGCTCTACGTCCCAAGAAATGTAGCTGATGCTTATGTAAAGGGTACGCGTTCGGGAGATGGAAAACCGGGAAAAAATTATTGGCAGAATCGTGGAGATTATGCTTTAAAAATTTCTTTTAATCCCCAATCACTTTTGTTAAATGGAAAAGAAACGATCACGTATTACAACAACAGTCCTGATACACTAAAAAAAATCGTCTTTCATCTCCATCCGAATTTTTACAAGAAAGGATTTGCGCGCAATTATCCCATTGAGGAAGCTGATGAGAATGAAGGAGTATCTATCGAATCACTCTCCGCAGGAAATCAACAATTCGAAATAACTGATAGTAGTAAATTAAGCTTCAGCGGCACAAATCTTACAGTTTTGCCTGATGCTTATATTTTACCCAAAAGCAGAACCGTTTTTAATATCACCTGGCACTACACTGTTAATAAAGGATCGCATGTGAGAACTGGCCTGGTTGATTCCTCAAGTTTTTTCCTCGCATATACTTTCCCTCGAATCGCTGTTTATGATGACATTGATGGTTGGAATGATTGGGACTATGTTGGCATGCAAGAATTTTATAATGACTTTGGATCTTTTGATGCGGAAATATCTGTTCCCCGTGGCTTTATAGTATGGGCAACAGGTGAATTACAAAATGCTTCCGAAGTTCTTAGCAAGGATTGCTATAGCCGCTATCAAAAAGCACTTGCCTCAGACCATATTGTTCATATTATCGACAGTTCTCATTATAAAAGAGGCATTGTGACCGCTGATGCTTCACAGCTCACATGGAAATTCACAGCTAAAGAGGTTACTGATTTTGCATTTGCTCTAAGTGATCATTATTTATGGGATGGAAGCTCACTTACTGTTGACTCTGTGAGTGGCAGAAAAACCTTTATTGATGCTGCCTACAACCGTCACTCGAAAGATTTTTTCGAAGTGGCTGATGTTGCAAGGAAATGCATAGACATTATGAGCAATAAATATCCTGGTGTTCCATTCCCCTTTCCAAAACAAACCATCTTCAACGGACTTGATCAGATGGAGTATCCGATGATGGTGAATGATAACTCCACCGATACCCGAAAGGAGATGGTGCAGCTTACATCACATGAGATATTTCATGCCTATTTCCCATTTTATATGGGTAATAACGAAACAAAATATGCGTGGATGGATGAGGGATGGGCTACCATTGGAGAGTCTGTTATTTCACCCATGCTTGGTGAACCGGAAGATGATGGCATCTACATGCGCAGCGGATATGAACGCATCGCAGGCACCGACGATGAGATGCCGATGATCACAAATTCGCAATTGATTTATGGTGGAACATATTTTACCAATTCTTACGGTAAGCCGGGAATTTTTTACTGGGCGCTGCAGAATCTGCTTGGAGATGAGCTTTTTTTGAATGTATTGCATGAATACATGAATCGCTGGCATGGCAAGCATCCTACACCATATGATTTCTTCAACACATTCAACGATGCTTCGGGTAAAGACTTAAATTGGTTTATCAAACCCTGGTTTTTTGAAGCCGGTTATCCGGATCTTGCTTTTAAAGACGTTAGTTTTATGAAAGATAAGTGGAAAGTAGTTGTTCAACAAAAAGGAACTATTCCTGTGCCTGTGTTTCTTACTTTCATTTTAGATAACAATTCGACACTTCAAGTAAATGCCACTGCTGAAGTTTGGAAAGATGGTAAAGCGGAATTTGTAATTGAGAAGAGCTTATCAGGAAAATTAAAAGAGGTGAAGTTGGGAAGTAGCTATATTCCAGATGTAAATCATAAAGACAACCGATGGGAAAATAAAGATTCGCGTTAAAAAAAATTCTATTTAGCTATAATAATAGGCTTGATTATTAACCTTGAGGCCTTATATTATCTGAATTTATTTTTAAGACCTTTGTTGAGGGTAACTACATTAATTTTGCGCCTTCAACACTGAATAATTGTCCTTAAAAATTAAAATAATAATAAGATGAATGAAGTGTTTATCATGTCCATAGCGCGCACCCCAATTGGTAGTTTGGGAGGTGTTATTTCAACTATAACAGCGCCGCAATTAGGTGCTACGGTAATGAAAGCAGCCATGCTACGTGCGAATATCAATCCTGATCAGGTGCAGGAAGTCTATATGGGCATTGTACTCAGTGCAAATGTAGGTCAGGCTCCTGCTCAGCAGGCATCCATTGCCGCAGGCATTCCTACAAACACTCCCTGTACAACAATTAACAAAGTATGCGCTTCCGGAATGAAATCAATCATGCTTGGTGCACAATCCATTATGACAGGCATAAATGACATCGTAGTTGCAGGCGGAATGGAGAGCATGTCGAACACTCCTTATTATCTCGATCGTGCAAGAAGCGGGTATCGGTATGGTCATGCCCAGATGATCGATGGAATAA
>JACCZZ010000154.1 GCA_013695715.1 Chitinophagales bacterium
ACAGGAAGCGTGTCTATATTTCCATAGACAGAACTTGAAGAGGAAAAAATAAAATATGGACAGTTAAATTCATGCCTGCACTCAAGCAGATTAATCAGAGAAGTAAGATTGTTATGATAATACATCAGCGGATTTGCTACTGATTCACCCACCATTTTAAAAGCTGCAAAATGAATTATTCCGCTTATGTTCTTTTCTTCTTTAAAGATATCTCTTGTTTCACTCAGGTTGGCAAGATCAGCCTTTATATTTGATATACGTTTGCCTGTTATCTGAAATATATGGTCAGGAATATATTGTTTGCCACGCGAAAAATTGTCTACGCTTACTACATCGAAGCCCTTATGAAGCAGATCTACTATAGTATGACTGCCTATATAACCACAACCGCCCGTAACCAAAACTTTCATTTTCATAAAGCAATTATAATCAGAAACCCGGTAACCATGTGAACGGAAGCTCAATAGTTTCTCACCTGATCATCATTTGTATTATATTGTCTTAAGCTATTTCTTTCTGGCAATAAGCATGAAGACTTCAATGAATAGCAGAATTTATAACTCATATGAATTCAGAATCTTCATGAGCCCTTCATCCAGTGTAATTAATGGATGGTTTAGAAGTTGCTTCATCTTTGAAATATCAGGTTTGCGGCGCATCATATCACCTTCTTGAAGCGGGGGGAGATGATGAATGTCAGATTTCGAGTTTGTGATGTAGATAATTTTTTGAGCAAGATCTATAATTGTCGACTCAATGTCAGAGCCGATATTAACCACCTCATTCTTGTATTTATGACTATTAAACTCGTTTATTGTAGCTTCAATGTTATCATCAATAAATAAAAAAGTTCTGGTTTGTTTTCCATCTCCATTAATCATGATATGCTCATTCTGCAAAGCGGCACGTAAAAATTTTGAGATCACGAATTGGCACGACTGCCTGGGACCATACGTGTTGAAGAACCGGAAGATCACATAGTTTAATCCAAACTCTTTATGATAAGATTTTAAAAATGATTCACCTACATTTTTAACCACAGCGTATGGCAGCCGTGAATTTAGAGGCGTTGTCTCTTCATTTTGAGGAAATTCTACCGGCTCACCATATACCTCTGATGAAGACGAATAGTAAATGCATTTTACTCCTGTAGCTTTTGAAAGATCAAGAATGTTGCGTATTCCCTGAATATCATTCAACACCATTACAGGATGACTTAGTGTGAATTGCACACCTACCGTGGCTGCATAGTGAAAAACATAATCAAAATGGTAGGAAAGCATTATATCTGACAGCTCTTCAAGTTTGTTAACATCTGCTTTTATGAAGTGCCAGTTGTTATTTGAGTCCGTGGGAAGATTCTCTTTAGATCCTGTGAGCAAATTGTCTACGATTACCACAAAGTTATTTTCATCCTTCAACAATCGCTCAGCAAGTGCACTAGCAATAAATCCTGCTCCTCCTGTTACTAATATTTTGCACCTCGTGGAATCAAATCGATCAGCTGTCATTATTATTTCAATAAATCCATCAGGTACTTGCCATATCCACTTTTAAACAGAGGAGCAGCTAATTTTTGCAATTGCTCGTCATTAATAAATTGTTTACGCCAGGCCACCTCTTCAATGCAGCCGATTTTCAGGCCCTGCCGGTTTTCAACCACTTGAACAAATTGGGAGGCTGCCATAAGAGAATCAAAAGTGCCGGTATCAAGCCAGGCGGTGCCGCGATCAAGAATAGCCACCTTCAGTTTTCCCTTTCTTAAATATTCTTTATTCACATCGGTAATCTCATATTCCCCGCGTACACTCGGGAGTAGGTGCTTTGCTATATCAATTACTTCATTGCTATAAAAATATAATCCCGGAACAGCATAATTTGACTTCGGTATCGCAGGCTTTTCTTCTATAGAAATTACATTGTTATGCTCGTCAAATTCCACTACACCGTACCTCTCGGGATCACTTACATGGTAGGCAAAAATAACTCCCCCATCCGCTTCTGTATGGTGGCTTAAAAATGTTCCAAGGCCTGAACCGTAAAAAATATTATCTCCAAGAATCAAGGCTACTTTATCAGAACCAATGAATCTTTCCCCAATAAGAAATGCTTGGGCGAGACCATCTGGATTGGGTTGTATAGCATATTCAAAGCTGCAACCATACCTTAATCCATCACCAAGCAATCGATGAAATTGAGGCATATCCTGAGGAGTAGAGATGATTAATACATCGCGAATGCCAGCCATCATCAGAATTGACAACGGGTAATAAATCATCGGCTTATCGTAAACAGGCATGATCTGCTTGCTAATGGCATAGGTGAGCGGGTAAAGGCGGGTGCCTGATCCTCCTGCGAGAATGATCCCTTTCATAAAGTAATAATTTTCTGAAAAGAATCGGAAAATAATATTTCAATCAAATGAATAGTCTTTAATCCTTTCAGTAAAAATCTTCGCCCCTTGGGGCTGTGTGAACTTTGTTCTTCCTTGCCACCATAATCCCCCTTCTAAATAACCTAAGTAAGTATTAAAGGACAAAATGGAGAATAATTTTTCATTTTCTATAAAACATTTTCTTTTTATTTTAAAAAGCCAGCTATCAACGCTAAGCTTAGTCCTGAAAGAATAACCCTTCGATTAATATAATAAATAAAAAGTAATGGTGGGTGACGGTATTTTTCCTGACAGATATAGCTTAGACTGGATTTTCAATAAAATGTATTCTTTGTGATCTTGCTTTTTAGCTTCCGAACAGGAATGCTTGGTTGCAAAATCAATTTTGTCAATGAATCCTGTATTAAATTATTGTTAATTCATTCTTTTATATTGACGGCTGTCAATGCGAAACCTGCTTTGGGCATGGGTCATCACCATCCCAATCTCTATGCTCATGGCAGCTATATTTATTTATAACTACATTGTTTTAGTCTGTTATAGAAGTTACACACCTTTATTACCATTTGTAATCTCATTCAGTAGTAGAGGATCAATTCGCACATCTCTGACAGGGTACGCAAAGGCAACTCCGTGTTTGTTTACCACCTCCATGATGGTAAAGTTCACATCTTCCTTCTGCCTCAGAAAATCTGCCCAGGGAAGCATTGGAGTAAAATATTCGACTCTTATAATTATAGCACTTTCACCATACTCATCAAAAATTACAAAATGCTCATTTTGAAAAAGAGCAGGCTGATTAAAATACTCTTTAAGCTCAGATATAATATCTCGCAGTTTGGCAGGGGGAGTTTCATATTTTAGCCTGATTGTAAAATTTACATGCCTAAGAGTCGCAAGAGAAAGATTTTCTACGTTTAAATCAACCATCTTCTTATTAGGCATTGTAACAAGCGTTTTATCATTAGTACGAATACGTGTGCTGCGAATACTTACTCTTTCCACTGTTCCTGTTACATCACCAATACGGACCACATCTCCTACAGTAAAAGGTTTGTCAAGAAAAATTGTAAACGACCCAAAAAGGTCTTTTATGCTTTCCTGTGCGGCAAAAGCTATTGCTAACCCGCCGATACCAATACCCGCCAACAGCGAAGTGACATCGAAATGAAAAATTCCACCTAATAATATGAAAGCTGCATTGATAAGGAGGAATACTTTTAACAGGTCCTTAATAAAGGGAATAAGCTGATTATCGAACCTGCTTTCTGTTCTTGTTGCCCTTTCCTTCAAAATGTAGCTGATAAAATCAACAATACGAAGGAATACCCATGTAAACGATATTAGCAGAAAGCATAGCATAAGCTTATTCAAAAGATCGTGCAGATCATGTCCCCATACATTTAACTTCCATAATCCAGGATAATTAAGAGTTTGCAATCCGGCAAAAACAATAAGCAACACAACTAAAAACTGAAGTGGTTGAAGAAGTAAGGAATGAAATTCTGATGTTGAGCTATTAGCTGAGAAACGGTTTAAAAGGCGGTGTATAACACTGCCGAGCAATTTTGAAACGTAACGCTTAAATAATATAGCGATGAAAATAACGGCAAGGAATATCAGAAGAGATTGCAGGCTGTTATCAAGTATACGGTAAGTCAGCACTGCTTTCATAGTGGTTATTTCCGGTAAAAATAAGGAAAGCGACGTGTGCAGATAGTCCTTCTGACCTGTAGCTTTTCACTATAGGTTCAGGTGCATAATCCTTTTAACAGCTCCTTTAATCTATCACCTAATCTATATTTTTACCACCATAAACGTAAATGCATGCTTGAAGAATTTTTGCAACCCGCAGAGCAGGAATTGTTTTCACCTCAAAATTTTTCAACTTATACACTCGGATCTTCTATTGAAAGGAGTACCCATCCCGAAGGAATGAATGTGGCTATAGTTGGAGTGAACGAAGACAGAGGGTCTATAAAAAATATTGGTTGTGCAGAAGCGCCCGATGTCATCAGGAAGCAACTGTTCTCGCTTTCGCAATTTAATACCAATACAAAGATTATAGATCTGGGAAACATTCAGAAAGGAGAAACGATCCGTGATACATATGTTGCATTAAGCAAAGTGGTGAATGAATTGATCAAAATGAAAATTTTGCCTGTAATCATTGGAGGAAGTCATGACCTTACCTGCGGGCAATTCAGTGGTTATGAAGGATTGAATCGTATGATCAATGTTTCAGTAATTGACAATACAATTGATTTGCAGAGGGAGGGAGAAGTGGCAGCCATAGATGATGAAAGGTTTTTGCTTGATATACTCAGCTATGAACCTTCATTAATTTTCAATTATCACCAGATTGGATACCAAGCTCATCTTGCATCAAATCAGGCCATAGAGCTGCTTAACAAGCTGCAGTTTGAAACATACAGGCTTGGATTAATGAGAGCAGAAATTATAGAGATAGAGCCTGTTCTCAGGGGCACAAACCTGTTAAGTTTTGATATGTCTGCTATTCGTTTCAGTGATGCTCCTGCAAATGCTAATGCAACCCCCAATGGAATTTTTGCAGAGGAGGCTTGTCAGTTGTCGCGTTACGCGGGGCAGAGTGATTTGCTTGATTCCTTTGGAATATATGGTTGTAACCCATCCTTAGACAGGCGCAACCAAACTTCGCAGCTTGCTGCCAGTATCATCTGGTATTTTATTGATGGGTTCAACAGCCGCAAAAATGATTATCCGAGCGAAGATGACACTGATTATACTAAATACACCATCCACTTCAAAGAAAATAAATATGAGATGAATTTCTGGAAGAGTAAAAAGAGTGATCGCTGGTGGATGGAAGTACCGACAGGCACAAAAGCCAGCAACCATAAAAAGCATCATCTACTCCCGTGCTCCTATAAAGATTACCAGATGGCATGTCAGGAAGAATTGCCTGAACGATGGATCAAAGCCTTCCATAAGCTTTCATAACGTATTATGAAGATGAAGTTTAGTTGTAACAGATGGAACCAAAACCCAGCAGGTGTGCCTCATGCGGATCTTCTTCTATAGTTGGTGCCGGACTGCCTTCCTTGTTAAACAACCCATCAAGCACCATTGCAATAAGAAATATAGAAATTTCGGGTAACCCGTCTATTGTTTTATCATTTTCAGTAAGCATAACTATTGCTTTTCATTCGTCATTATTCAAAAAGAATTCCAATACAGATTAAAATCATCAGAGCAGAATGAACATCTTCAATTATTAAGAATG
>JACCZZ010000196.1 GCA_013695715.1 Chitinophagales bacterium
GTGGCTCGTGAATGGGCTCCAAAATTTGCTTCTGCAGGAACAACCGTAATAGACAATTCCTCGTGCTGGAGAATGGACATTAATGTGCCTCTGATAGTTCCAGAAATAAACGGTGACGTGCTTACTGAAAATGATAAGATCATTGCCAATCCCAACTGCTCTACGATTCAAATGGTAATGGTGCTGAGCCCCCTACACTTAAAATATAGAATACAAAGAGTGGTGGTTTCAACTTATCAATCAGTAAGTGGCACAGGTGCAAAAGCGGTTCAGCAATTGATGAATGAACGCGCGGGAGAGACTGGTACAATGGCCTACCCGCATCCTATTGATCTTAATTGCTTGCCGCATGTAGATCTCTTTTTAGAAAATGGATATACAAAGGAAGAAATGAAGATAGTGAATGAAACAAGAAAAATTATGCGGGAACCATCACTTCAGGTCTCTCCAACTGCAGTGCGCATACCCGTGAAAGGAGGTCATTCAGAGAGTGTAAATATTCAGTTTGAAAGTGATTTTGAACTTACAGATATCTATGAAATCTTAAATCATTCTTCAGGTGTAGTTGTGCAGGATGATCCCTCAATACATAAATACCCCATGCCATTGACATCAGAGGGGAAGGATGAAATTTTTGTTGGCAGAATCCGCCGTGACCTTTCCCAAAGTAATACACTCAGCTGCTGGATTGTAGCAGATAATCTTCGTAAAGGAGCAGCCACCAACGCTGTACAAATTGCGGAGCTTTTAGTCAGCAGAAAATTTCTTCGAAGAAAATCAATGCCGGAATTAAATCAAGCTGATCGTGAAAGTTATTAATCCATGAAACTGAAAGGATTAAATTTAATCTACAAGAGCAATATCAAATTGAACAAGGTCAACAAAATCCTGTACTCGTTCTTCAATATCCTCCTGTGTGATATTAATTAATCGCTCGGTCCCGAATTTTTCAACACAGAAAGAGGCCATTGTAGAACCGTAGATAATGGCGCGTTTCATATTGTCGTAAGAAATGTCATTGGTTTGTGCAAGATAACCTACAAATCCCCCCGCAAAAGCATCACCCGCACCGGTTGGATCAAAAACCTCTTCAAGCGGGAGAGCCGGTGCAAAGAAGACGTTGTTCTCATGAAAAAGCAAAGCGCCGTGTTCCCCTTTTTTAATTATCAGGTATTTTGGACCCCGTTCAAGAATATTTTTTGCAGCCTTCACAAGAGAATATTCCCCGGATAATTCTCTTGCTTCTGCATCATTGATTGTAAGCACATCAATCATCTTTAGAACCTGAGCGAGTTCGTTAGGTGTATGTTCAATCCAAAAATTCATAGTATCGAGAACAATTAATTTCGGGCGAGTACGAAGCCGCTCAATTACCGACTTCTGAATGGTTGGAGTAAGATTTCCAAGCATTAGAAATTCACATTCCTGATAACTTTCAGGGAATATAGGATCGAAGGTCGCAAGTACATTTAATTCAGTTACCAACGTATCACGGGTGTTCATATCAAGGTGATATGACCCTTTCCAAAAAAAAGATTTTTCATTTTCCTTAACTTGTACTCCATCTGTATGAATACCGCGGTGGTTCATCAGAGAAATTTGCTCTTTAGGAAAATCACCCCCTATCACTGATACCAATCGGATATTTTTTATAAAGTATGATGCAGCCAGAGAAATATATGTAGCCGCACCACCTATTATATTATCTGATTTTCCAAAAGGCGTTTCAATGGAATCGAATGCCATAGTGCCAACAACTACCATTGATGATGTTTTTGGGTGTGAAGGCTGAAAGGTTTTCTGGAGTGATTCCAGTAGTGTCATGGTTTATAGAATATTGTTTAGAGGATCATTTATTATCAGAATTCTATATTCTTTCTGGAAAAATAAAGCAATTGAAGTCTTAAAATTCTTAAAGAGTATTGAATGAGTTGCAAAGCTAAAGCCAATAGTAAATTAATCATTCATAATGCACGTGTATCTACAATTCAACTTCCGTAAGGTACTATGGTGAAAGGTAGAATCAAGTAGCTTCTGTAATTTACCAGCAAATTTATTTGATTTATGAGTCTGGCGGTTATTGATTCTGGTTCCACAAAGGCAGATTGGAGAATTATTAGCAATGATGGCATCATTTCAATTCGCTCTTCAGGCTATAATCCATATCAAATATCTGCTCAAAAAATGGAGAGTATGATTCGAGATGAAGTCTTGCCCTTTATTTCTCCTCTGCAACTTGAAAAAATTTTTTTCTACGGCGCCGGTTGCGCAGCGGAGGAAAAAAAAAACTTAGTGAAAACTGTTTTAGAAATATGTTTTCCTGCGGCAATAGTAATGGTGGAAACTGATCTTTTGGGAGCAGCCCGGGCATTACTCAACACAAACCCAGGGTTAGTAGCCATACTTGGAACGGGGACTAACACAGCCTTTTACAATGGAGAAGTATTTATAAAGCAGGTTGAATCTGGTGGATTTATACTTGGTGATGAAGGGAGCGGCGCTTATTTAGGAAAGCTTCTTCTTATAGGCTGGCTTAGAAAAACTTTTTCCCGAGAAATAGAGCAAAAATTTGAGCAATTCTGTCCTCTTACACGTGATGAAATTATTGACGCTATATATAACCAGCCTTTCCCTAATCGTTTCATCGCGGGCTTCTCACACTTTGCGTCAGAGAATAGCGAATTTCCAGAAATTCAATATCTGATAAGCCAGTCATTTGAAGATTTTTTGATCCGAATCATTTCACATTATCCTAAATATGAGTCCTTGCCTTTTCATTTTGCAGGATCAATAGCCTCTGTTTTTAGAAAATTTTTAAAGAAACTGCTTGATCAAAAGAATTTGCAACTTGGGAACATAATCGAATCACC
>JACCZZ010000265.1 GCA_013695715.1 Chitinophagales bacterium
GATCTTACTACACTTCAAAACGTAAATCATGAATTAGGACTCGATCGCCCAAAATCTGTTCAGCTAACACTTTATCTAAACGACATTTCTCCTATATCTTTTCTAAAAGATGATTCTGCAAATCGTAAAAAATATAGCTATCTCAAGCTCTTCCCAATCTCATCAAACCATTATATAGCACTTAAAAAACCCTATCTCCGCACCTCCTATCAAACCTCGAGGCCGGTAGCAGACATGCTCATGCAGGCTCTGCCGAATACCATTGTGCTTGCTATTGCAGCCATGTTTTTTGCGCTTATCACCGGCATCATCATTGGCGCCGTTTCTGCTGTTCATCATCATAGTGCTCTCGATCATTCGCTGATGCTCACCAGTGTGCTTGGTATTTCGGTGCCATCATTTTTTGCTGCTATAATCTTTCAGTGGATTTTTGCTTTCGTGCTTGCAGGCATCACCGGATTAAAGATGACAGGCAGCTTGTATGAGCCTGATCTCTATGGAAATGATCGTTTGATGCTGGTGAATCTGATCTTGCCTGCTATAACGCTTGGTATTCGTCCTGTGGCAATCATTACGCAACTAACAAGAAGCTCGATGCTCGATGTGATGTCGCAGGATTATGTTCGAACTGCCAGAGCAAAGGGATTGAGCAATAATGTAGTGTTATTTCATCACGCACTGCGCAATGCGCTTAATCCTGTGCTGACAGCAGCCTCAGGCTGGTTTGCTGAAATGCTGGCAGGTTCTTTTTTTATTGAGATGATCTTCGGATGGAATGGCATCGGCAAGCTGACTGTGGATGCTTTAAATAAAAATGATTTCCCTGTGGTCATGGGTGCCGTTTTATTTTCTGCACTGATCTTTGTGGTCATTAACCTGCTTACCGACATACTATATGGCGTAATTGATCCGAGAGTAAGTAAGAGTTAAAAGCTTTCGTACTTTCAAGAGTCTTGAAGCTTGTAAAATATATTGGAATTTTTTTTGGATTATAGTCAAGGATTTTAAGTACCAGCCTTGGTTGTGACTGGCCTTCGAAAAACAGAAGCACAGGCAGAGAAAGGTGCGTGAGCATAAGGAAAAATGGGTCGATAGTAGTCACAGCATTTCCAACAATACTGCTTTTATCAGGAGGCTTGATTTTTCCGAGGGGAGGCTGGGCAGCGCTTCTGTTTTTCGACAGCCTTGATCTTTTGTTTCTTTTGGATTAAGCTAAAAGAAATTAAAATGATTTTACCTTAGAATTTTGGTAAATAGAGGTCATCTGAACTGTCAATTGCATATTCACATGATATTATCCAATCCAAAACAGCTACTTAGGTAAATTGAAGTTTAAATTATGCCTAAAATTTTTCTGATTGGATTTATGGGCAGTGGTAAATCCACCGTAGGGAAGCAGCTTGCCTCTTTGCTTAATTATGAGTTCATTGATCTTGATGACCTAATTGAGCGGAATGAGCAATCTACAATCAATGATATTTTTATAATGAAAGGTGAGGAATACTTTCGTACGAAAGAATCTTTTTACCTAAAATCTCTAGATCCTATAATGAATGCAGTAGTTGCTACCGGAGGAGGCACACCATGCTTTTCTGATAATATGAAATGGATGAATGAGCAAGGAATTACAGTTTATCTCAAAGCCAATATATCAGTTCTATCAGCACGGTTAAACAAAGAAAGCGACCATCGGCCATTGCTGAAGAATATTAATGAGAACAACCTTCCAGACTTTATCACAGCAAAACTAAAAGAGCGCGAAAGATATTATTTGCAATCAAAATATGCTGTGGACGCGGATAAGCTCGATGGTGAATCGTTGTTGAGGCAGATTAATTTTTAAGCTCCCGTCCGCCGATGTTGGTTTGCGTAGCTTATCAGCCGGGACATCACCAACATCAGGGTGTGCAGTTACTTCATCATTTTACCACAGCCAACTTACCGTTTTGTAACACTCCATTCTTGCTTTTTATGGTATAAGCATATACCCCTTCACTTAATTCACTCACATCAAGCGTTCTGTTTTTGAAGTAATGATACAAGCTCACTGCGGCAACCCTTCTTCCATAAAAATCGAATAACTCAAACAAGGCATCATCGTTTAGATCATATACAATATTCAGCCACTTACTTGCAGGATTAGGATATATGCGAAAAACCTGATCTGTAGTTTGTGTGTCGTTCACGGTGTATACAGTATCACAAGGTGAGCCTATCAAAGGACCTAAATCGTAATTGGGAAACGTGGGAATGGTATAACTGTCTTCAGGCAGTTCTAATCCTCCTTGCACAAAATCACAGGCCGTGCCTAAGCTATCCGGTTTGTTAATAACATGCATCACC
>JACCZZ010000272.1 GCA_013695715.1 Chitinophagales bacterium
TCGTCGCG
This sequence comes from Chitinophagales bacterium, assembly GCA_013695715.1. Classification (GTDB taxonomy): domain Bacteria; phylum Bacteroidota; class Bacteroidia; order Chitinophagales; family UBA10324; genus JACCZZ01. The sequence goes on from JACCZZ010000272.1 coordinate 9, forward strand.
GCTAAAATCATTTCCGAGTGAATCAATTAGAATATTTTTATCCCACAGATACACATACTCAATTGAATGATTCACATCGGTTTTGTAAAGCGACAAGCCAAACCTGGTTTTCTTATCAGGAAAAAACTTTATCCCCACCTCTGCGGATTTTGAATATTCCGGCTGCAGCAGAGGATTCCCGCGTGTGATTATTGAGGTGTAATAATTGTCTGGAGCATACAACTGGTACAACGATGGCCTATTGAAGCCTGTAGAATAAGAAGCATATAACCGGGCGGCCTTTCCTAAACTGTACGAAGGATTGATCTCATAAACGATGGCAGTTCCAAACAAGTCATGATAATTATAACGCGCACCTATCAGCAGGTTAAATTTTTTTAATGATGGAAGGAAAAAAGAACCATTAAAATCTAACTGCGCAAAAAGATTGATGAGCGATGAATTCAGGTGAAGTGAATCTAAATTATTTACTGTTTCGAACGGATATGCGCTGTTGTAAAAACGCGTTGCCGTGGTCATTGTTTCGTAATCTAAACCAGCACCGGCCGTAAGTTCCACTTGTTTCCATTTGTAATTTCCCTGTAACTCATGAATCAGGAACCTGCCCTCATACCTTCCATCAGAAAAAGTATGATCGGTATTTCCTGCTAAGTCTATCACTGAAGAATCTTCTATGGTTGTGCGGAGAAGAGTGGTGTATCCGCCTGTCAATTTTAAATCAAATGACTGTGATAGTTGCCACGCAGCCTGGTAATTAGCAAAGTGGCGCTTTGTAAAAATCCTTGTGCTGTCTCCATCATACAATGTCCCCGGCACGTCAAACGAATGAGTCTTGAACGCTGATTTATCAAAGTCAGCCGCCATGTTGGTAAAGCTATATGCAGCGAAAACATCCCATCGGGTGTTTTTGTATCCTGCTTTGCCGCTAATACGTTGCTGATTAAAATCATCCTCATCAAAGCTTTTGAAAGTAGCGGAGGTAATAGAAGTATCTATGGTTGCATCAAGTCCGTTTACATTCAAATTAAAGATATCGAGGTTTGTATAAAATCCATTTTTAAAAGTATAATCGAGAAAAACATTTTCTTGCAACTGTAAAGTCTTTGGTCCAAACGTGCCGGCAGTGAGGCTTACTTCGCCATTTAATCCTGCCACCATATTTTTTTTTGTGATGATGTTAATGGCACCTCCAATTGCAGAAGATCCGTACAAGGTGCTGTGAGAGCCCCGAACGATTTCTATCTGATCAATATTAGAAAGGGGCAGTTCGCTCAAGTCTATTGCATGATTTGTGGAAGATGGGTCGTTAATGGCAATGCCGTCTATCATAATAACAGTTTGGTTGCTATTGGCTCCGCGTATGAATATACTCTCAGTCATACCCGGATTTTGATTGCTGCCTATAACCGAAATACCTGCATATTGTGACAGAAGCTGGGCAAGGTCGTGAGGTGCGGCTTCCCGAATTTCCTCAGCAGTAATAACGGTCACTTCACGTCCTACGCTGTCAATGGATTTTACAGTACGTGTGGCGGTTATTATCACTTCAGGAATCTGTTGCATTGAAATAGAATCAGGAACCTGAGCAAGCACCTCATTTTTTCCCATCATCAACAGTAAGATCAATGGAATAAACTGCAAAATTTCTTTAGCTCTCATCATGAAATATTTAACAGTGTTACCCGCACCGAAGTGAGTAAAATGGCAGCGGAAAGAAATGAGTAGGTAATGCTCATCTCTGCTTTTTCCCGAAGCGTTGATTGACTATTGAGTGGCAGGTCTTCTGACTTGCTTCCTTTCAGCTTGTCTTCCCATCGGTTTGTGCTCGACAGTGACAATGGAGAACTGAAAAATAAATGAAGCTTACAGCAGCGGGAACTGTCCCTGAATTTCACAGGGTTCCCTTTTAATCAGATGCATGATTAATGCATCGAATGAACCATTCAACGGAACGAAGATATTGATTTCTCTACCAAACAAATCATTTCGCTTTTAACAATATACTTTATCAGATGCTTATACTTTACTGCATTAGGAAGTGTAGTCCACCTTCCAGAAAAACATTAATGAAGAGATTAAAATATGCTCCGGCCTATTTCCGTCAATAATATTGACCTTTGTCTCAGATTAAGCTGTAGATCGGTTTATTGTCGGAATACCTTAGTTCGAGTTAACATTTATACTTCACTGATGTTATAAGAAAGGCAAACAACCGTCTGTTTTTATTATGAGCAAATACTTTCCCTTCCTTATTGCTGCGTCAATAATTTTTTTCATAGACTTTTATTCATTTCAGGCAATTCGCCACGTGTTTTCAGGTTCATCGCTGGTAGTAAGGCGCACGGCATTTATATTATTCTGGGTAATTTCTATATTCACCATAGGGAGTATTTTTCTTTTTGCCTTTTACAGTCCATTCAGCCTTCCTCAAACTGTGCGTGTTATATGGTTTGGAGGTTTAATTGTCTTTTACCTGCCGAAAATTTTGATAATCCCCTTTTTATTGGTTGATGATGCCGGAAGAATGATTCGCTGGATAGCCTCTTTATTTAATACCCCGAATAAAGATGTTCAGCCCAAAGGAATAAGTCGCTCTGATTTTTTAATGCAAGCGGGCCTGCTGATTTCTGGTTTATTTTTCAGCGGGTTGATTTATGGTGTGTTCCGTGGAGGTTACAACTACCAGTTGCGGAAGGTAATGCTGAAACTACCTAATCTCCCCGATCAGTTCAACAGATTACGCATAGTACAAATATCTGACATACATAGTGGAAGCTTTACAGTTAAAAATCCTTTGAAAAAAGCCGTAGAACTTATCAATGCTCAGCAACCTGATCTAATATTTTTCACCGGTGATCTTGTAAACAATCAATCTGACGAGGTATTGCCTTTCATTGATATTTTCAAGGAGATGAGGGCAAAGATCGGTGTTTATTCTATTTTAGGAAATCACGATTATGGAGACTACAATAACTGGCCCTCTGAAACAGCAAAAAGAGAAAACCTGCAACAGCTTTTTAGTACTCATAAAAATTTAGGATGGAAGCTATTGCGGAATGAAAATGTGTTGCTCGGGGATGAAGGAGATCAATTGGCGATCATCGGCATGGAAAATTGGGGTACCCGTTTTCAAAAGTATGGCGACATGGCAAAATCTTATGCAGGTGCTGAAAGGGCAAAGGTGAAGCTGCTGCTTTCTCATGATCCGACTCATTGGGATGCGGAAGTATCAAAAACTTTCAAAGATGTAGATGTCACCTTCAGCGGGCACACTCATGGTGCACAAATGGGTGTTGAAATTCCAGGTTATATACGATGGAGCCCGGCGCAATATATCTATGAACATTGGGCGGGACTTTATCAGCAGGGAACCCAATATCTATACGTGAACCGGGGGTTGGGCTTTCTTGCTTATCCCGGCAGGCTTGGTATATCTCCTGAGATTACCCTAATAGAGCTGGTAAAAGGGTAATTGGTCAAGATCCTTTGATAGTGCTGATAGATGTTGTAAAGATCCTACTTTCAAAATCTAACTCATCCGGCTTTGCATTCAAGTTTTTTCACCTACCGGGGTCTGACTCTTCTTCCAGATTTTCATGACGATCGCCTCCAATACTATAAGGATTATTTTCCTCATCTTCCTCCCCTATCTCTTCATTGTCGTCATCGAGTTCGGCACCTGGTACATCTAAATCGCCTGCTGTAATATCCAACGGGAAAATACGGTCTTTCAATTCTTCATCTTCCCCGAGGTCAGCACTTAATTCATCCGATCCCAAAAGCTGAAGATCTTCTGGTGTAAGATCAGCCTCTGTACCCGGAACTATTTCGAGGTCATCTTCATCATCTAATTCGAACGAAAGTGGTGGCACACCGACTTGTTTCTCAGGTGTATTAGTTTTTTTAAGGGGAACAGCCTGCCCCGCACCAGAAGGTGAAATATCTTCTACATCAATAGGAGCCCTCTCCACCTTTGTATGAGGATTTAATATATCTTCAGTAGGTGGATAGTGAGGATAGCCGGGAAAGTTTTCCTCTTCGTTTTGAGAGCTTTCATTTTTTTTAAGACTACTTTCTTTATTTGAGGCAGCATCAGGCTTTTTACCCGACTTGTTTGGTTTCTTTTCAACGCCTTTATTAGTTGAGGTTTTCTTTTTCATATAATGAGTTTAGAAATCGGAGTGTGAAAATCTAAGGTTTAGACTCTTGGTCAGCCCTTACCTTTGTATTGAAATCTTGGTTAACTTAACATACTTACCAGATATAATCCTAAGGCTATAAATTCCTTGAGGCAAATCATGTACTGTAAGGTTATGTTGGTGATGATCCTTTGAAACAGTTGCAGAATATACAATTTGACCCATTTCGTTGATCAGATCTATGGTGGTATTTGCTATTACAAGACCATTCCATTCAACCATTACATTTTCACTGGCAGGATTAGGAACAACAGAAACAGATAAATTATTATTCTCATTGCCTGTAAAGGTTGCATCACTACTTTCCCAAAGCACAAGGTCATCTA
>JACCZZ010000286.1 GCA_013695715.1 Chitinophagales bacterium
TATGCCTGAATTGAATGATTTGATAACGACCGCTCTAATTGCAGATAAGCCTTAAAGCCCTTGATAGTGCTATGCCAGTCCAGAAGATCTTATTTGTATGATGGATTATTTGTAAGAAAGACTTGAATTCCGTGCTTTTCCTTCTTTTGCGTGATTGTCAATATTACCTTTACAAAGGTCGGTTAACGACAAAATGCAAACAATATTAAGCTGATAACTTCTCCACAATGAATATTCTGATCATCAATGGACCAAACCTCAATTTGCTTGGTTTGAGGGAACCTGAAATTTATGGCAACGAAACTTTTGAATCGTATTTCGAGAAATTAAAAAATAAATTCCTCAGCCATATTTTGGAATATTATCAGAGCAATATAGAAGGTGAGATCATCAACAGGCTTCATGCCGCATCAATGGACTGCGATGGGATTATACTTAATGCAGGCGGATACACGCATACCTCCGTTTCAATATCGGATGCAATTGCTTCAATAAAAACACCTGTCATAGAAGTGCACATATCTAATCCATATGCAAGAGAAGATTACAGACAAAGGTCTTTGCTTGCTGCTAAATGCAAAGGATTGATTGCAGGGTTTGGCTTAAAAGGGTATGAGCTTGCAATCAAGAGTTTTGAGTAACAACATCCTTGAATATTTTTTTTCCTTTTACAAAATATTGCCACACCAGCAATCCATTATATACGCCACTAATGTGTGGAAAAATATTGATAGCAGTTTGACCATTTGATTTGATTGTATGAGAGTGTATAAGGTAATAGAAACAAGCTTTCCATATTGCAATAAAATCTCCGAATTGAAAGCGCGTCAGAGCGCGCAAGGCGGCTATCTGGTCAAGCAATATTCGAATGAATATGATTCCGGTTTTATTTTTTGGCGGAAGATTCTTAGACATCATCAGCAGGTTATTTCTAAAATTAAGATAGGTCTTCAACGGATTTCCATGTGCTAAACTTCCCCCGCCTAAATGGTACACCATTGAATGCGGACAATACATGTTTTTATAACCTGCATTTTTAAGCCGCCAGCAAAAATCAATCTCTTCCATGTGAGCGAAAAAGTTTGCGTCTAATCCACCGAGCTGCTCAAATATTTTTTTTCGTACGATCATACATGCTCCTGATGTCCAGAAAATTTCTGCCGGATCATTATACTGATCAATATCTTCTTCTATAGAATCAAAAATCCTTCCCCGACAAAATGTATAACCATATTTATCGATCCACCCTCCTGCTGCACCTGCATATTCAAACCGGTTTTGGTGGAGATACGAGCGAATTCTGGGTTGAACAGCACCAATGGCAGCATCCATTTCCATCATCGTTACTAGTGGTGATAGCCAATTTTCAGTTACTGCCACATCCTGGTTGAGCAGGACAATAAATTCTGAATCGATTTTTTTTATAGCCTGATTATAGCCTTCAGCGAATCCGAAATTTCTTTCCAGCTCAAGAACTTTTACTATAGGAAAGGACTTCTTTACATAATTTACAGAGTCATCCTCTGAAGCATTATCTGCAACTATTATATCAGAACCATTTTGTTGAAACTTAACTACAGAGGGCAGAAATTCTTCCAGAAATTTTTTTCCATTCCAGCTCAATATAACTACAGCGGTCTTGGAAAATGTGCCATCCATCCTATTGGGGTTGGCCCAAAGATATTTGATGAGCGCTTAACGAGGTAATATGCAACCGGCAATTCGCTGTTATTGTCTAAAGGTTGTGCTGTAAGAACGCTTCAATACAGATTCCTGATAAGAGAAAGTCAAAAACCACAATCAGCGATTATTGAAATAATCATCAACCTTGCTGCCCCATGTATTCCGAAAGTCATTTACATCTAGGTTGTTATATCCATTATTGTCTTTAAATGAATAATAAATTTTAAACTTCCAGCGTGGATCGTAGATTTCTCCCAATGCTTCAGAGTGAATAAGCTGATAATCATTAGTAACCTCATCGGGGTTACAGAAAACAAAATGCACATTGGATTGATTGTTTGCCAGCTTATAGTATTGCCATATCTGGTAGGGATATGCACCTGGCTCCCGAGTTGATCCATCAATGTGATTAGGCGCACCATATTGCAGGTATACCCTTCCCCTATCTGTCTCAAAGCCGTTATAAATCGGGGTTTTAAAAGCCTGATTTACATAGTGCACTTGTTGTTTATACACGAGCCATTCTGCTTGTGGATCGCTTGTATTTCTCTTCAACCAGAAATTGTAAAAAAACTGACGCATGAATTGTTCATCGCCTTTTTTTATAACACGGGAAATATATTCGCGCTCATACATTTCTGCTTTTGGATAAATACTTTGAAGATAAAATGTTAGTGAGTCCTGGCTGAGAGATGCTACAAAAGTATCGTGTACATCGAGCAGTGCGATGTTGCTCAGTTCACCCACTGAATTTTTATTTGAGCGTTGCAGAAAAACATTTTGTTCGCCAAGCAATTCATTCTTCTTATTTTTTACCTGAACCTGCAGAAGATAATTTCCTGATGGAAGATCAGTGATGTCGAATTCTGAAAAGATGAAATTGATGGCAGCAGCCTTTTGCTTTGAAAAGCGAAACAAGTCATTGGCTACGATATCTTTTTGCGCATGCTTTATGGCATAAGTGATGATGATATCTTCATCACCTACAACCTCATTCGCATTATAAATCTCATTATAGAAGCACACCTTATTTATAGATGTAGGATAGTAGTTAAAGATATATGGCTTTATATCATATCCATTCTTTGAAAAAACATTTTTTGTAGTTGTAGTAGTGTATCCATCTACAAGCTCAATACTCGATAGATCTACCTTAGACCTGTTAAAATGAAGGTTCAATCCCTGGACCTGTTTTACAATTTCATTGCTGTTGTTCGCGTCTTTAACTTCCAGCTCAATTGTATAATCATTATCTGGGAGTAATACCCGCCGCAGATCGAGTAAACTAAAGGCGATGTTGGCTGTATCTTCAATTTCTGGGCTCCGCAGCACATACTTATCGAATGCTGCAACAGTGATGGAATCGCGCAAATAAAGAAGAGTAACCTCTAATGCGCCTTCAAATTTTCCATTGTTGTTCTTCATATAAGTGACCGTCTCTCCGGGAATGGTGATGTAAGTTTCAATGTAAGGACTATCGGTTTGGGTAGATAAGAAAGCGCTATTTTGCATGTACACCTCCAGGTGCTGAGCCTGAGCCAATAAACCTTGTAAGAGGAACATTGAGAAAAGCAACAAGTAGTATAAAAATGGTTTCATGACTGAGAAATTTGCTCTTCTAAAAATACAAATTTCTATGGATCATCAGGTTTCTAATCCTCATTGTTAATTTGCTCATTGATGAAAGAAAGCAAAGTGGCGACAGCAATTATCATTGAAATGCAATACCTCCCACCGGTTCAAATAGTGGCCTTGCTTCACTCCCATACAAATATTATTATTGATACCAATGAGTCCTTTGAAAAATCAACGTGGAGAAACCGCTGTAAGATCGTAGGTGCCAATGGCCCCATTTTGCTAACTGTTCCTGTTGAGGGTGGACGCTCAGTAAAAAAGTTATCGAGAGATGTTCGTATAACTTACGCTGAGCCGTGGCAGCGAAATCACTGGCGTAGCATTTATTCAGCATACCGCAGGAGCAGTTATTTTCCTTTTTATGAGGATAAATTTCGACCCGTTTATGAAAAAAGATTTGAATTTCTGATTGATCTCAATCTTAATCTGTTGAAACTGTGCTTTGAACTATTGAAATTTGAAGGGAAAATATGTACGACTGAGAATTACCAGGAGTCTGTACTCGCGACGCATATTAATGATCTTAATAAGGAAAAAAATGAGGGGTTGAATTACCCTTATTCACAGGTATTTGAAAACAGACATGGTTTTGTTAAAGATGCGAGCATCATAGATCTGTTGTTTAATTCTGGTCCGGAGGCCAAAGACCATCTCAACAAATTATCACATAATATTACTTATCCTGCTGATCTCTAAATACGGTAAAGTTGTCACAATCATGGTTGAAAAATTTTCACGTATCTGCCACTTTTAGCCATTTAGGTCTCATGGCACACGAAATGTTACTACCTTCGCCGACCCAAAAAATATTGTTTCTAAACTTAAATCAAAATTAGTCTATGTCAAATGTAAGCTTGAAGCCACTCGCAGACCGAGTGTTGGTTAAACCCGCTGATGCAGAAGAGAAAACCAAAGGCGGCATTATAATTCCTGATACCGCAAAAGAAAAACCGATGAAAGGCCAGGTGATAGCAGTGGGAATTGGCAAAAAGGATGAACCCATGACCGTGAAAGCTGGTGACACCGTGCTCTATGGAAAATATGCCGGAACAGAGATTACCATAGAAAATAACGAATACCTCATTATGAGGGAATCAGACATTTTTGCAATCATTTAACCTATCACAAAAAACAACATTCAAATATTTTAAATAAATTTTAAATTAATAACTATGTCAAAGCTGATTAATTATACTACTGATGCCCGTGACCGCCTTAAAAAAGGTGTTGACTCATTGGCTGACGCTGTAAAAGTTACCCTTGGTCCTAAGGGACGTAATGTGGTAATTGAGAAAAAATATGGTGCACCAATGATCACGAAAGATGGTGTTACTGTAGCTAAAGAAATTGAGCTTGAAGATCCTATTGAGAACATGGGTGCTCAAATGGTAAAAGAGGTAGCATCCAAAACTGCTGATGTAGCAGGAGATGGAACTACTACAGCAACCGTGCTTGC
>JACCZZ010000332.1 GCA_013695715.1 Chitinophagales bacterium
ACACGAGAGCTCAGGAAGAAAAACGAAAAGTAAAAAAAGAGGTTGGCTTTTCTTTCCGCATTTAACCTTCAAAGTGTATTGTGAACATTAGTGTCCGGGCATGCAACTTATCGAGCACCCGGGAAAAATTCAGGTTGTCATCGGGCCTTAAAATGTTTAACATCCCATATGAAACTTTTATTTCGGGAGAAATGATTACCAGTGGAAGGTGAAATTCCATTCCTACCCCCCATTCCGCTCCAATATCATTTTTGTAAACCTTTACCAGATCTTCAGCAAGCCGCGCCTGAGCATTTGATTGCATATCAACACTATACTTAAAACCACCTATCACATACATCCTGAAGTCTTTATATGGAGCCGACCTGTACTTTAGGTGGAGGGGAAATTCCAGATAAACTGATTCAATCTTTTTAACTGGAAGTGTATCAGCCGTGCTTATTTTATATTGAATACTTCTGTCAGAAAATGATAGGTCAGGAATGAATCTCAATTCAAAAGATCGTGAAATATGATAGTCGGATAGAATGCCTAAACTAAATCCGGGGTTAGTAAGAGCATGTGCTTCTAGAATCTCATTTTGAGCAAGGTAGTTAGAGTCGAGTGTGATTTTATAGTTAGAACGGTTTAGCGACATCGAAATTCCAAAATGAAAGTTGCGCCTGCTATACCTCTCATCATGCTCATAAATATTCATCTGGGCTGATGCAGTTTGAGATAACAATAAGATGAAGAAAGCACTTAAGACTTGCTTCCTGTATAAATGGAACTTATTCCAAATGTGAGGGGTGTGCATTGAGTTTCTATAAATCCTGTTTTATCAAGAATGGCAGTAAAGTTTCTTCCATCTGGAAATGATTCCACTGAACGATGAAGGTATTCGTAGGCCATTTTATCATTTGTGATCCAACTTCCTAAAGCAGGGCAGATCTTAGTAAAATAAAGGTGAAAGATCTGCTTGAACGGAAAGATGTAAGGTTTTGAAAATTCAAGAATCACCAGTCTGCCCCCTGTTTTCAGCACCCGAAACAGTTCACTTAATCCCTTATCCAGGTTTTCAAAATTTCTTACACCAAATGCAACGGTGACAGCATCGAATTTATTATCTTCATAAGGAAGGTTTTCAGAATCGGCTAACTGTAAATGAATCACTGATTCAAGCTTTTTTGCTTTTATTTTTTCTCTTCCTAATGCAAGCATTTCACCAGAAATATCAACGCCTATAATTTCAGTGGGATGTAATGAAGCAAGTTCAAGTGCGACATCTGCGGTGCCTGTAGCTACATCTAAAATTATTTTTGGATGATGCTTCCTAAGCACTCTAACTATTTTTTTCCTCCATGAAACATCAATTCCAAAAGAAAGTAACCGGTTCATAAGGTCGTACCGAAAAGCAATACGATCAAACATCAATGCTACCTGTTCTTTTTTTGGCAGAGGCATTCTGGCATATGGTACAATTTCTTCTTTCATGGTCATTGTAAAATTACTGAAAGTGATACATCCATAAACATTCTCTTTTCTTTGCATCCTCAGGTTCACCTATTACCTGTATAGAATGAATATTCAAACAGCAACATTTATTGGTAGTTATGTGGAAGAAAAAAGCTGCCCAACTAATGCACTTGCAGAGTTTGCTTTTATAGGAAGGTCGAATGTTGGAAAGTCTTCACTGATTAACATGCTTTGTAACCGTAAAGATTTAGTAAAGATTTCAAGGTCACCCGGAAAAACCCAAACACTCAATTTTTTTCTGATCAACAACCAATTCTACTTCGTTGATCTGCCCGGGTATGGTTATGCAAAAGTATCACGCGAAATGAGAAAGAAATGGGAGCTGATGATAAAAGAATACCTCACTTCGAGAGAGCCTTTGCAGTTTATTTTTATTTTGATTGATGCTCGTCATGAGCCACAGAAGATAGATTTGGAGTTTGTAAATCAATTAATTGATTGGAAGCTGCCTTTTGGGCTGGTGTTTACAAAGAGCGACAAATCAGGAAAATCGAAGACCTGGGAAAACGTTCATCAATTTCATGATATTCTACGAAGCAGGAAAGAAACTATACCGGAAACATTTATTACCTCCGCAGAGACGAGGGAAGGAAAAGAAGAACTGCTTGGTTTTATTGAGCACCTAATAGATAATAAACTAGGTAAATACATTAAATAGGAGAAATGTATTAACTACACTACTTTGTTTGCGCAGCTCGAGCTTGCAAATGCCTCGGGTTTTGCTTTAAATGCAAAGCCCATCCCCAAGATGTATCCCATAGCTTCTTTCAGCGCAGTATTGGAGTGGAAGTTTGGATTGGTATTAATATCAGCATGTACTTCAAGGTCTACATCATAGGCATCAAGCAGATCACAAAGGCTGTATGCTATTTGAACTGATCGGGATACTTCTTCAAGCATCCGCTCTTTAATGGATAGCTTAGCAGTAGATTTTTCATTATTAATATACATAAATCCACCCTTTTTTTCACGTAGAAAAACAATGACGGTGGCAAATTCAGTGATTTTACCCCTTACCTGAGAGTCGGTGCCGATGCAAACCTTCAGCTTATTTCCTTCTTCTGATTCATATCGGATCGCCTCCTCCACAGCCTTAATTATGGGCATCCTGATTTTCTCTCCATTAAATTTGCGCCAGAGCATAGGATCTGTTTTTTCAAAATTATAATATTTGGAACATTGATACCCATAATATTGGATTATTTATAAACAGCTCGCTTTGGCAATTTCAATCTTTGCTATATCTTTGTCTCCCCTAAAAGAATTGTTACAAAATGAGAAAAGGCATACATCCCGAAAATTACCGGTTCGTTGTATTTAAGGACATGTCGAACAATCAGACATTTGTTTCACGGTCATCTGCTCCGACAAGAGAAATGATCACCTTGGAAGATGGCAAGGAATATCCTCTTATAAAATTAGAGATTTCAAACACTTCACACCCCTATTATACTGGGAAGATGAAGCTTATTGACACTGCAGGCCGAATAGATAAGTTCAAAAAGAGATACGCTAAGAAAGGCTAATTGATAGCTATAGAAATATTGAGCCCTGCTTGCCCGCAGGGCTTTTTAATTTGGAACAATGGCTGATAGAAATTTTATTCTTTTCGATGATGATTGCAGGGATCACCTTTTACCATTTACTTTCACCCGGCCGGTAAGTGAGATCAGGGTTGGTATTTTAACTATACGCGAAAAATGGCAGCGGTCTATGAATGTTAAGCCTTCATATCTGACCCAGCCATATCTCAGGAAAAAATTCCCGCTTACAACCAGTGATGTTAACTTTCTTATCAACGGATCTGTTCTGCCAGACCCTCGCCTTGTTTCACTGGTATTGGCATTAAAGCCCGGTGAAGCCATAGTTGAAAATGATATATTAATTGCAGCATGTGTTGAAAATATAGATGCAGAGGCTGACAATCTCGATACTCAAGCTCTGATCAGCATAAGCAAGGTAATTGAGACCGCCACTCCTGGCAGGTTTGTAAGAAAATTAACTGATATCATCTCCAAAAACGGGGAAGCCTTGCGAGATGATTATAAGTTAATTACGTATGGCCGCCGATCAACCACGATTTTTGAATCTAACAGGGTAACAAATCGCCACGATATATTTGTTGAAGAAGGAGCCATTGTTGAATTTGCTTATCTAAATGCATCTAAAGGCCCTATTTATATCGGCAGGAACGCAGAGATCATGGAAGGATCTATGATACGTGGTCCCTTTGCATTATGCGAAGGCAGCATTGTGAAGATGGGAACAAGAATTTACTACCCTACTACCATTGGTCCTCATTGTAGGGTTGCCGGTGAAATCAATAACACCGTAATTTTTGGGTATACTAATAAGGCACATGATGGATTTTTGGGTCATGCGGTGATCGGCGAATGGTGCAACATTGGGGCGGATACTAACAATTCAAATCTTAAAAATGATTACAGCAACATCAGACTTTGGGATTATGCTTCATGGAAATTCGAAAATACTGGTCTGCAATTTTGTGGTTTGATGATGGGTGACCATTCCAAGTGCGGCATCAACACCATGTTTAATACCGGATCTGTTGTAGGAGTTTCTGCCAATATATTTGGTAATGGATTTCCGCGAAATTTCATTCCATCTTACTCATGGGGTGGCCCTGCAGGATTTACAGATTACAAAGTAGATAAAGCGCTCTCAGTGGCTAAATTGATGATGGAAAGACGAGGCATTGATTTAGAGGAAATAGATGCCGAAATCCTGAAATACATCTACGAATTACCTAATCGATAATATCTTATACAAAAATAACATTAAGAGAGATCTAAAGCAAATTAAGCATGAGAAAAAAAATCATTGCCGCAAACTGGAAGATGAATAAAACTATTAATGAAAGTATTCACCTGGTAGAAGAAACTTTATCTCTTTTGCCAGCAGATCATCCCCGTGATGCCGTTGTGATCCTCTGCCCACCCTTCATATCACTCGCAAAAGTTTCTGAAGCACTCCAAAACAATAAAAAAATTTTCTCCGGTGCCCAGAACTGTCATTGGGAAAATTTCGGTGCTTACACAGGAGAAATTTCTGCGGCAATGATAAAGTCGGCAGGGGCTGGTTATGTTATCCTGGGACATTCCGAACGCCGCCAATATTTTAATGAAACAAATGAGCAGCTTGCACAAAAAGCAAATACAGTCCTTTCAGAAGGTCTGATTCCTATTTTTTGTTGTGGCGAGCCATTAAACATACGTGAATCAAACACCCATTTTGAATTGCTGCAAGAACAGATAACAAAAGGATTGTTTCACCTAATGGAAGATGAATTCCGCCACGTTATTATCGCTTATGAACCCGTATGGGCTATAGGTACCGGAAAAGTAGCCTCAGAGGAGCAAGCACAGGAGATGCATGAGTTTATACGTCACCTCATCCGCAAACAATATGGTGAAGAAGTAGCTGGACTTACTCCTATCATCTATGGAGGCAGCATGAAACCCTCTAATGCAAGGGGACTGCTGTCACAACCCGATGTAGATGGCGGATTGATCGGAGGAGCCTCGCTTGAGGCTGCAGACTTTGTAGAAATTATTAAAGCCGTTTAAAATCTGCTTGCGATACCTTGCTTTTGAATTCGCATTGAAAGAGGATTGGCAAAAGGATGTTCTTAGCGCTAACCTTGATAAGCTGCTCTTCATAGGATTTGAAGAGAAAGAAGGGTCTTTAATTGCCTATATATCTGAAAACGATTTTAAGGAAGATCGTTTTCGGAATTGCATTAATGGCATTGAAAATATATTTCCTGTTTCATTCCGAAAAACTTTACTTCCTGATCAGAACTGGAATGCACTCTGGGAGAAAAACTTTCCACCCTTAATCATTGACAATACCATTGCAATTAGGGCGTCATTTCATGACCCCTTTCCAGAGGTAAAATACGAGATACAAATTGATCCAAAGATGTCCTTTGGAACCGGCCATCACGCAACTACTTTTATGATGTTGCAATTGATGATTAATGAGGATTTTGAAAATAAGTCTGTACTTGATTTTGGATG
>JACCZZ010000115.1 GCA_013695715.1 Chitinophagales bacterium
ATTCATAGATTTTTTTATCACCGCTGAATCAGCAGCTATGACTAAACGTGTTGAATAGACTTATGGAAGTGCTGCTGTATGTGACTGTATTTTTTTTGATTTTTCGCCTTTTTATAGCTTTTGTCAACTGCATCACTATTAAAAAACTCCCAATCAGATGGAATAACAGTAATGCATTGATCTCTATTTTAATTCCGGCACGCAATGAGGAACTGAATATTTTGAACCTCCTCGAAGACATAGAATCCCAAGAGTATCAAAACTACGAGGTGCTTGTGCTGGATGATTCTTCTAATGATGCCACTGCTTGCATGGTGCAGCAATTTTCCAGAAGCCATCCAAGATGCCGCCTGATCATAGGTGAGCCTTTGCCTGAAGGATGGCTCGGAAAAAGCTGGGCATGTCACCAGTTGGCCCAGCAAGCAAAAGGTGACTTTTTTTTCTTTCTCGATGCAGATGTGCGAATCAATGGTTGTTTGTTTCAAAGTGCATTGCATCAGATGCACGAAGATGACCTGGCCCTGTTGTCTCTTTTTCCCCGGCAGGAAATGAAAACCCTGGGCGAATGGCTTGTTGTTCCATTCATGCATTTCTTTCTGCTGAGCCTTTTGCCTCTGCGATTTGTTGCAGGGATAAAGACTCCCTTTATAGCCGCTGCAAACGGACAGTTCATGTGTTTCGATGCAGGCAGGTACAAAGTTTATAAATGGCATGAAAAAGTTAAGCACAGTATTGCGGAGGATATTGAAATAATGAAAGAAGTGAAGCGGGAACAATTAAATGGAACGACATTGCTTGAAAATGAATTTATCCGATGCCGTATGTATAGGGGATTTCGGGACGCGGTAAACGGATTTAGAAAAAACCGTCTGGCAGGATTTGGTGATAATTGGATGGTGTATTTTCTTTATCTATATTTTACCGTGATCAATTATATTCTTTTCTTCATAACTGGAAATTGGCAATTGTTTTTTATTTGCGTATTGATAATCATATTTATGCGATCTATGATCAGTGGAATGGCTGATCAGAATCCTCTGGTGAATCTTCTGCTGCATATTCCTCAGATGATTGTTATGCTTTATATTGCCTTGCTAGTGTTGGTTGGCAAACTATTCGGAACTATGAAATGGAAAGGCAGAAAGCTACACAACTAACGGGTTCAATTATATTATTAATCATTGTTCACCTCTTTATTATTGTATCGCTTCTTATTAATAACCAAGCGATCTTACATCAGTTTTTTCCTATCAGTACTTTATGCTTCCTCATCCTGCTGTTTGCTTTTCACAAGCAATGGTCCTTAAGAAATGCCCTTACGATGATGGCTATTGTGCTGGCAGGGTTTCTTATTGAATTGATAGCAGTAAATACAGGAAACATCTTTGGCGTTTTTCAATATGGAGCATCAATGGGTGTAAAGATTAACGGCATTCCTCTCATCACTGGAATCCAATGGCTTTTGCTGGTATACATCACTCATTTAACAGTGATAAAGATAGGCATAACCCGACCATGGATTGAGCTGACTGGCGCTGGCCTTATGACAGCAATGGATTATCTGATAGAACCTGTAGCAGCTAAATTTAATTTATGGCAATGGGAAAATGATTATATACCCATGCAGAATTTTGTTGCCTGGTTTTACATTTCTTTTTTCATGCATTTCTATATCAATCGTGTAAAGCCCGTAAGTAACAATAAGATTGCAATTCCAACCTTTATCATCCTGATAATATTTTATGTTATACTTAATATAATATAGCACAAGTAGTCCCTGTAAATTCATGATAAGGTGAACTTCGTGATCAATCAGCTTAAAATAATGTTTAAAAAAATCTTGGAAACTTTAAACATAATGTTTTTATCTTTGCAAGGCTGGATAACACTTTTTTATAATGTCAACGATGGAATTCAATACTCAATTGGAGCAGTCCTCTGAATCGCTCTACTCATTCGCCTACAATCTTACGCGGAATATTGATGACGCTAAAGATCTGTTACAGGAAACAACATACCGGGCCTTGCTGCACAGAGATAAGTTTAAGATGAATACAAACCTCAAAGCATGGCTATATACCATAATGAAAAACATATTCATTAATAATTACCGGCGTGAATCAAAACGTCAGACTGTAACAGATCAAGCAGAAAATCTGGATTATCTGAAGACTGTGGCAGAAACAACTGATAATTCTGGTGTGAGTCACTTGGCTATGCGTGAGATGGAAGCAGCAATCAGCGATATTGATTTAAGCATCCGCACTCCTTTTCTCATGTATTTTCAGGGTTATAAATATCAGGAAATTGCTGAATACCTTGGTATTCCCCTGGGTACTGTTAAGAGCAGGATATTTTTTGCACGCAAAGAATTGCAGCATCGGATTAGACGATCTTAGACCTGTTGCTATTAACATTTTCTTTAAGTTTTAGCACCACAATTATTTGCAATTAACCTATCGTCTTTTCACCAGCTAACAACAGGTGCTCTACTGCAATTTCTTTTATCTGATTAATCTGCCTACATTTTGGAAAAATCAGAACGATGTATGCATTAGTGCCACTGGCTTTGGCAATAGCGCCTGGGGTGGGTATTGCATTTTATATCTATTGGAAAGATACATTTGACAAAGAACCCAGGAAACTTCTCATTAGATGTTTTCTGCTGGGCATATTCTCGATATTGCCGGCAATAATTCTGGAATACGTGGGGTTTGCGTTATTGCCGGTAATTACCTTTCCCATAACCACGTTCATAAATGCTTTTTTTGTAATTGGTTTGAGTGAAGAATTTTCAAAATTCTTAATGCTTCGGTTTTATGCTTTTCCAAAAAAAGAATTTAACGAGCCCTTCGATGGAATTACCTATTCAGTAATGGTTGGGATGGGATTCGCTACTCTCGAAAATATACTATATGTAGATCAACATGGAATGACAACCGGAGTTTTCAGGATGTTTACTGCCATACCCGCACATGCCTCCTTCGCCGTAATTATGGGATATTATATGGGACTTTCTAAATTCAGGTCTAATCCCCTACCGGCACAGATGCTTGGTCTGTTGCTCGCTGTAATGCTTCATGGAGCCTATGATTTTTGCCTTATGGTAAACAGTGTTCCATTAATTTGGTTGGGTGCGATTCTATCTTTGATACTGGGTGTCCGGTATTCCTTAAAAGCAATACATCTTCACCAGATTCATTCTCCTTTCAACATCATTGAGTTAAGAAAAAAGAATGTTAGGAATGATAATGAGGGTGAGATCTGAAGCAGTATTCACTATTAATCATATATTATTCAAATATAAAAAAATTCAAACATATAATTGGGGCTTGTCACTCATTCCTATTCTTTTATAGCGGTCTGCATAAACTTTTAATTTTGTATTAATGATTAAATATATTTCATTAGCAGAAGCACGGCTTCTAAACCTTCGGAGCCAATGGTTGCAACCCCACTTTCCACTTCATGGAAAGGATGATACGCTGAAAACGATAGAACATCTCGGTTACATTCAAATTGATACATTGTCTGTTGTCGAGCGTGCGCACCATCATACCCTTTGGTCCCGCATCTCCGATTATAAAAAAAGCTGGTTGCACGAATTGTTTGAAGAGAAGCACCTCTTCGAATACTGGAGTCATGCAGCGTCTTACTTACCTATGAAGGATTTCCGATTTTCCCTGTTAAGAAAATCTGCCTATATAAATGGAAAGTCACATTGGTTTGAGCAGGATAAAAAAGTAAAACGCTTTGTACTTAACAGGATCAAGAGAGAGGGGCCATTGC
>JACCZZ010000125.1 GCA_013695715.1 Chitinophagales bacterium
CCTCAACTTTCTTAAATTCTACGTTTCGTCGGTAAGGCTTAAAGCTTCCGTTGGTAGTTGGTTGATAAGGTTCTTCATCAACCACTTGTCCAATAGCCGTAAATTTTTGTAATGGTTTACCGTTTTCAAACTTGTCTTTTGATGAATAGAATACAACCCAATCACCTTTTAAAGGCTTGCTTATAAAATCTTTTCTACCGTGTCCTGCCTGTGCGAAGCCGTCTTTCACACCTTTGAGCACATGGTCTCTGCTTGCGCAAATAAGAAAATACTTAGTCATTATTAGAGTGTGTCCAAATGATATTATAAGTTACTGGTTTAAACTCGGTCGCAATTGATGCAGCAAGTTTCATATGCTTTTGAGCTTCTTCATTCTTCATGATGTTTTGAAAGTCTTGCAATGTTGCCCATTGTGCGTAATTGGTAACTGTTTTTTTGTCATCACTGATGTGAAGATTTGCGGAAACATAGCCTGGTAATTTGCACATTACTTTTTCTGTTGCTTCCTTTAGAATACTCTGCACTTCCTGTTTGCTTAATACTTCCGGTAACCTGTGCTCCCTTAGTAGCTCAGGATAAATTCAGCAATGCTGATTTAGGCTTTTCTCTTTTTATTAAAGTTAAGAAAGTCTGATGGGCGTTAGTACTTTTTGCAGCATCGTTTTCAGAAAAGTAAGAACTCATAGGACCTTTCTTAGAAGTTCACCATCATTCTTAGATTTATACGCCTGCCTGTTAAATAGTTTGGTACAGCATACACAGTGTTATTAATATCCTCTACCCAGGTATAAGAAATTTCATTAGAGACACCAAGCAGGTTAAATACTTCCAGCGATAGCCAGATTGATTTGAAGTGATGCCAAACCGGGCTTTCCTGAATCTTTGTTTTTTCCCTGTTAAGAAGAATTGCTGAAAAGCCAATATCAACCCTTCTGTATGGAGAAAGCCGCAACGTGTCTCTTGCCCGAACATGATCCGGAGGACCTGTAGGCAATCCTGTTCCGAAGAGGAAATTCAGATGCACTTTGAAATTTTCATTGCCGGGAATATAATCCTGAAAGAACATGCCGAAGTTTAAAAATTGATCTGTGGCACGTGGGATAAGCCCGGGAGAAATTTCAATGCTGTCTAACTGAAATTCAATATGCTCATCATCTGTAAAAATAGTGTCAACTTCAAATACAAAATCATTAGATAAATTCTCTCTTGTTGAAAGCAGTGAAAGGGATACCCACGATTCTGCATCCTTCACGAATTCGCCATTCAACCGAAGATCAAGGCCTGCGGCATACCCTTTTGCATCATTCTCCCCAAAATATTGAATGCGCACATTGTCCAGCTCGTAAGGATTCAAATCATATAACTGCTTGTAATATATTTCTGAGACAAACTTAAAAGGACGACCCCACCACTTAAAATTGTAATCAGTGCCAGCTACATAATGAATTGACCTTTGTGCAAGCACATCGGGATGTATATTTCCATCCAGATCGCGGAGCTCACGATAAAATGGTGGCTGGTCATATGCACCAACTGCGGCACGAAAAACAATGTCGCGCTGCCAATTAGGTTGCACCGACAGTTGAACCCGTGGGCTCACTAAAAATTGTTTGTTGAAATCCCAATAGCTGAGGCGGCTGCCATAGGTTAAGGTGAAATTGCGTTCTTCATTCAATACCCATGCATCCTGCATATACAAACTATATCGGAAACTTGAAAAGTCATACTCACTACGAATAATGTCCTGAAGAAAAATCTGGGAATCGGAATATGGTAAGGTATAGCCCGCGGAATCTACCCTTGTCCATTGACTTAAATCATCATGGATGTGCTCGCGATTTATATCAAATCCCCATTGTAAATAGTGGTGTTTCTTTATAAATGATCCCTTGTGAGCAAATTTTAAGATAGTAGCTGTAAGATAATCTCTTCCCCATTCCTGGTTTGTTCCTGTGCCTATATAATAGAGGGTTTGACCGAAGTTAGCATTGCCAAGATTGTTACCTACTTCACCAAGAAAATATTCACCAATAACATCAAAGGTCTCATCTTCCTGATTGCCATAAATGGAGGCAAGAAACTTCAGTCTCAAATTAGACTTTGGCTTGTAAGTAACAGACAATCCTCCCATTGCAGTTGTGTACTTATCTACCTCTTGTCCGTCGAAATAGACTGTGAGTCTTAGTGTATTTTGAATTGTGCCGAAGGTAGTAACGCGATCCTGTGGAATGAACTGGTACTGATTGCTTGAATAGTTTGCAATGGCTTCCAGAGAAACCTTATCAGAAACATCATAAGTTACATCGGCCTGAATGTCTGAAAATGAGGGGCGGTAGTCGCCTGTTGTCTCTAAAGAATTTAATAAATATTGATTTGTTTTATAACGTGCGCCGACTAGAAAACGCAGACTCTGGTTTGGCGAAGCACCCTCAAGAGTAAGGCTGCCTCCCAATAAGCTTATGCTGGCTGCCCCTCCGAATTTTTCAGGCTTTCTATAATCAATATCCAATACGCTCGACATTTTATCTCCATATTTGGCGGCGAATCCACCGGCGGAAAATAAGAGAGAGCTTACCATATCTGAATTTATAAAGCTCAGGCCTTCCTGTTGTCCTGAGCGGATAAGGAAAGGACGATAGATTTCAAAATCATTTACGTAAACCAGGTTTTCATCATAATTTCCTCCCCTCACAGAATATTGAGAGGATAACTCATTGTTGGAGGAAGCACCAAGCACCTTTAAAATGGCCTCTACCCCACCGCTGGCAGAGGGCAATGCATCAAATAATTTCGGATCAATCCTGATCATGCTTGGCTGATCTCTTAATTCCTTGTCTTCTATGGTGATGCTGTCTATCAGATATGTCTGAGCGATCATCACAACATAAAGGGGATATCGCTGTCCTATTTCAAGATTCACTTTTTTAGAGTAATTCTCATATCCAACTGATGAAAAAGTAATGACGACATCCTGGTCAGAAGGTATTTCCAGCTCATAATTTCCTTCGTTGTCAGAAAGCTGAAGCCGGGTAGAGCCTGAATATTTTATAGAAACAGAATTAAGCTCTTGGTTCGTCTCATTAGTGATTTTTCCGTAAACAGTCGCAGACTGAGAAAAAGCATAAACCGGAATAAAAGCCCACGATAGTAAGAATATTATTCTTTGAATCATCTATTGTAACATATGTTATACCTCAGAAATACTTCTTACAGATTTCTTTAACTGGTCTATCATGGCTTGAGGATTTGTGGAATTAAAAACCGCATTGCCTGCTACGAGCACATCAGCGCCGGATTCAAGCAATCTCGCTGCATTGTTAAGCCCTACACCGCCATCTACTTCTATTTTAGCTCTTGAATTCTTAGCAAGTATGAGGTTTTTTAATTGATATATTCTCTGATATGTATGCTCTATAAACTTCTGGCCTCCAAAACCGGGATTTACACTCATCAGGCAAACTAAATCTATATCAGCAATTATATCTTCAAGCAACATTATTGCACTGTGAGGATTGATTGCAACCCCGGCAAGCATGCCCTTTTCTTTTATTGAATAAATTGTCCGGTGTAAATGCTGCGAAGCCTCAAGATGAACGGAGATAATATAAGCTCCTAAAGAATGCAGCTCTGATATGTATTTTTCAGGTTCCAGTATCATCAGGTGAATATCAAGTGGCTTCAGAGCTACCTTTTTTATTGCTTGCAAAACAGGAAAGCCAAAGGAAATATTTGGTACGAACCTGCCATCCATAACATCGCAATGGATCCAGTCTGCACTGCTGTTATTTATCATTGAAAC
The DNA here is from genome assembly GCA_013695715.1 of Chitinophagales bacterium. GTDB lineage: Bacteria > Bacteroidota > Bacteroidia > Chitinophagales > UBA10324 > JACCZZ01. The sequence goes on from JACCZZ010000125.1 coordinate 3,800, forward strand.
GGCATCATTCAATCTTCCGAAATCAGCTGATAATATAGAAGGTGCTATGATTGCATTCATTTCGGCTAAGATAACGGGAATCGGATGATCTTCTGATGTAAGCCAGGCAGAAGAATATAATTAGTTATTAGACTCTACACTAATCTTAAAATAACTATATGATGGGGGTATAAAAAAACGATCCCCCTTCCATTTAAGAAAGGGGGATCGTGTCACAACCCAATGTTCATCTGCTAACCCAAATAAGTTTTAAGAGTACGTGCAGATTTCAATTTTCTTAATCTTCTTATTGCTTTCTCCTTTATTTGCCTCACGCGTTCACGGGTTAATCCAAAACGATGTCCGATCTCATCAAGATTCATTGGTTGTTCTCCATTTACTCCGAAGAAGCAACTTACAATGTCGGCATCACGCTTATTCATAGTTGAAAGTACCCGACTAATATCTTTTTTCAGCGATTCTTTTGCCAGATCTTCATCTACTGGTTTTGAATCAGAATCTTCGTAGAATTCAATCATTGTACCTTCTTCATTCTCCTTAATAGGAGCATCCATTGAAAGATGCTTTCCTGAGCCTTTCATCATCTCCGTAATTTCCTTCACGGTAACATTCATGATCTCGGCAAGCTCGTCCTGAGTTGGTTCCCTTTCATGCTGTTGCTCAAAATGAATCATGATCTTATTGAGCTTGCTTAAGGAGCCAACTTTATTCAAAGGAAGGCGAACCATTCTCGATTGCTCAACAAGGGCCTGCAGAATAGATTGCCGAATCCACCATACGGCGTAAGAAATAAATTTAAATCCTTTAGATTCGTCAAACCTCTGAGCAGCCTTAATGAGTCCTATATTTCCCTCATTAATAAGATCGCTGAGTGATAAACCCTGGTGCTGGTATTGCTTAGCAACAGAAACAACAAATCGCAGATTGGCTTTGGTCATTTTCTCCAAAGCATCATGATCCCCAGACCTGATCTTTCTTGCAAGCGAAACCTCTTCTTCAGGAGTAATGAGATTCATCTTCCCAATTTCCTGCAGGTATTTTTCTAGCGAATCATTATCACGAGCAGTTATTTGTTGCGTGATTTTAAGCTGTCTCATTATTTAATCTGTTTTAAATTTCCCGATATAATTATCCATACGTTAATGGATGTTTATTAGTTCTGAGGAGTGGATATTTTTACTCCAGTGTGACCAAGCGGTCAGCAAAAAGTCCGCCACTGTTAAAAGCTATCTGAAAGTTGACGGCATAATGACAAATAGATATTCTTCAATAATTCTGAGATATCTGAAAATATTTTGAAGTAAGAGATCGGGTTATGCTGGATCTGGATCATAAGTAATTTGATGTACCCGTTGTGCTTCCACAGGGTAATTGAGAAGACCCCTTAAAAAAACGTAAGGAGAATTTCTTAGGTGAAATCCTCCTTACACAGATCAAGCGTCAAAGAAGCTAATTCTGCGACTGCTTTTCCATGAGTACTTTACTGGATAACTTGAACTTACCGGTTTTCTTATCTACGTCCAACAGCTTCACTTTGATTACATCTCCGACATTCATAATACCTTCCATGCTTTCAAGCCGTTTATTCGATACTTCTGAAATGTGCAACAACCCTTCTTTGCCGGGTAAGAATTCAACAAAGGCACCGTAAGGCATAATTGATTTTACTGTCGCATCGTAAATTTCCCCAGGCTGTGGAATTGCTATTATTCCGCGGATGCGGGTAAGGGCTTTATCTATTGCATCCTTGTTTGCAGATGCAATAAGCACCTCACCTACGTCACCTATTTCAGTAATATTAATGGTAGTACCTGTTTCGCGCTGCATTTCCTGTATAACCTTGCCCCCCGGACCGATTACGGCTCCTATAAACTCCCGGGGTATCATTATTTTTATAATTCTTGGCGCATGGGGTTTATAATCTGCTCTTGGTTGAGGGATAGTTTCATTTAAGATCTTCAGAATATGCAAACGCCCGTTTCTTGCCTGCTCAAGAGCCAAGCGCATTGTC
>JACCZZ010000086.1 GCA_013695715.1 Chitinophagales bacterium
TCATGTAGATTATTGGAACCGGCTTGGATGGGCTGATCCCTTCAGCGATAAAAAATATTCAGACCGTCAAAGCTTGTATGCATCTGTGTTAAATCCTGGAAGAGTTTATACCCCACAGATGGTTATAAATGGCAAACGAGAATTTGTTGGATCAGATCAGAATAAATTAGAAAAGGCGCTGGAAGATGCATTAAAAGAAAATTCAAAGGCTGCCTTTACAAAGTTTAATGTCATAACAAACGCTGGGCAACCTGTACAAGTCCAATATGAATTAGAAGGAGAGTTTCAGAATTGCAATGTGCTTATCGCCCTTATATCATTAAAGGAAACAACTCAGGTTAAGCGTGGCGAAAATGGTGGCCGCACACTGGAAAATGAGAATGTTGTCAGAGAGTTAGTGTCAGCTAAGGCTAGTCCCTTTGGGGAAATGAATTTTAAAAACTCAAACTCAATTGTTGTAAACAATACGGCTGTAGTTGGATTTATACAGCATTCCAATGACTTGAGAATTATAGGCGCTGTTATGAAAACGTTATAATAAAGGGGACATTTGCTTACAGCCCTTAATTTAAGAAGCACTAGCAATCTTTTCAATGCGATCCTGAAGGGCCTTGCCCAGAGATGAATTGCCAAATTCTGTTCTTAGAAAAAATGCAGTTGAAACATTTAAAAGGTCAACGGATGAAATTTTTTCATAAAATTTATTTGCTAATTCATATAGGTTTTCAAGGGATCCAAGTTTGATAATCTGAACATTTGCTTCTGAAAGTTTTATGATCCATTCAATTGAAAGTTTTCCGAATCCCTCCTGCGTTATTAGCAGCGCACTATTTCCACTGACTTCCTTAATATCTTCAATTAATTTTATTAGGGTATCCGGAGCATAATGCCGGTACTTCATTCCGGGTATGACGTTTTTACTGCTCTCTGATATTACCGTAAATTTTGTCTGAGGCAACATGTATTGCAATTCCTGAGCTCCAATGGCACCTTGTCTTAATATATAAATTTCGTCATCATTCCGTGCATCCACAATCGTAGATTCCAAACCTATTGAGCATTTACAGCCATCTACTATTCCGTCAACTTTATTACCCAGATCACGCTGCACCATCTCAGCAGATGTTGGTGAAACCTTACCGGAGGTATTCGCGCTTGGTGCTGCAATAGGCTGATCAGCTTTTTTTATGATGGATAAAAGCAGTTCATGATCAGGTATGCGTGCTACTACCTGATCACTGCCGCAAGTAGCAAATTTGAGTGGTGAATCTGCTGGAAGATCAACCATAAAACTGACCGGTCCCGGAGAAAAATGTCTCAATAGTTTTTCTGTAGCTGAAGGAATTTGCGTAACATAAGCTTTTATCTGATCAATACTATGGAAATGACAGATCAGCGGATTGTCTGCCGGACGTTTTTTTATATCGAAGATGCGTGCAACAGCCGACGGAATAGTTGCAATTGCAGCAAGACCGTAAACTGTTTCTGTGGGTACGGCAATCACCATTCCCTGTATCAGCAATTCTGCTGCTTCATCGGCAGAGAGAAACATCTTTTAAGAAAGCATTTTAAAAGAATTAATAAACCGCTGGATTTTTGTTTTATCTACGTCTCTGCGATGAATACAATAAACAATAAAATATTTACGGTCGTTACTAAAAAGAGTTCCGATGATCTTTGATTTATCATTCAAGGTGAACCGAAAACCTGCGCTGTTTTGAGTTTCATTAAGCAACTCAACCTCTGCGTTTTCACCAAAAATACTTCTTAGGCACGCTATAGATCCTGTTCTGCTGAATCCAGTTGTTTCATCTAATGTTTTAGCCTGAACTCTAACAATCAGTTTCGCTGATGTTTCATTGGGGAGTACACAAGAATAAATGTATGCCACTTGGTCTCCTGTCATTGTACTCGCGGTGAGAGGGTATGATGGAAGATCAACAGTAAAATTGTTGTTTGTGGAGCTAAAGCGATACCAACCATCAGTCAGATAATTGTTATAGGTTGGAATTATAGGTACCACCGAAAATCCACGCCGACGAAGTAAGTCTACTAAACCTTCCTCGCCACCTAAGTGACCAGCCCCTACAGCAATGAATGTTGAACGTTTTCTAATCATTGTGTCAATCCGATCTGTCATTTGATGATTGCGGTGCGTGAATAAGGAATTATACAATGAATCAGGAAGGTTGAAGTCATTCTCAAACTTCATCATTCTTTCGAGATCATTCGATATGTATAAACCAATCAGAGTTTCCATATCCAAAGCATCATTGGGTGCATTACGCACAGTTTCTATAAGCAGCTCCGCCTGTTGCTTGTAGCTAAGCAAGTCAAAAACTGCAAGCTGCTGTTCCACGGTTTCAAGGGCGGAGATACTTTTTTGAGATGCGATAGCAACGTGTTGAAAATATTCATCAAGAAACAAGTCGTTCTCCGCAAACTTAGATGTGTCTGTCAATGTTGCCTGAGCAAGTATAACCGAGGTATAAATCGGCTTCAGCCGATCTAATTGTGAAATGCTGTAACCAAGATTTTTCCTACAATATAAATCTATAGAATCATACTGAGACGCTCCCATAAGTTTTTTTAAAACGAAACCTGAGTCCATAAGCAAGCCTTTCATCAACTGAAGTTGTACATCCTCTGATAAAACAACTTCCATTGCGAATGCTTCACATTCTTCAAACTTAACCATAACGGAATCCGCAAAATGAAAAACCCTGCTGTCTTTCAAGTGCATTGTGCCGTAGAGATATGAGGGATTTTTTAACCCATTGCCAGAGATTCTCCAGAGCAGGGAATTTCCCTGGGCCTTACCAGGAATATGACAGATTAGTGAAGAAAAGAGGTAGACAGTTAAAAAACACTTGATCATTCTAAGGATGAATATAAGTTTAACCTACAAATTTAATTGTCAAAGCTCAAGAGTATAGTTTGTAAATACGGCTGGCGTAAGTTTCATATTTAAGATTTATTTTTACAAAAACACCTTACATGATGAAGTCGCTGCTTTCTGCCTTGTTCCTGATTTTACTTGCTACAGATATTTATTCTCAAGCGTGCATTCCGAGCTGGACTCAGCCAGGCTCAGGTATTTATCCGGATACGGTGACTAATCTTCCTGCTGCCGATGTAAATTCTCCCTATGATTTTACTGTTCAATTTAAAGTTCCTAAAACAGATTCTTCAGTAATTTTGACCGGCGTAGACGTGGATCATGTAGAGCTCACCGGGGTAACGGGCCTTGATGACATTCCTGCATCTGTACCCTTTACTTACAACTGCAACCCATCTTCATGTTCATTTGAAGCAGACTCTGTCGGCTGTGTAAAAATTCAGGGTACACCAACAGAATTGGGTA
>JACCZZ010000401.1 GCA_013695715.1 Chitinophagales bacterium
CATCAGATTTTTGGGAATATGATCCATTAACTAACATCTGGCAGCAGGTTGCTGATATTCCTGTTGAAAGAAGATATGCAGTTGGATTTTCAATAAACAACGTCGGCTATGTAGGGACAGGAGCAAATGATACTGGTTACCTGAAAGATTTCTGGGCATTTGATCCTTTTACCAACACATGGACTCAGAAATCAGATTTCCCGGGTGACGAAAGATATGAATGTGTTGCATTTTCAATTATTAACTTGGGTTATATAGGCATTGGCGCATTTGCTAATATACTGTATCATGACTTTTACGAATATAATCCTGAGAATGACACCTGGACTCAAAGAGCAGATTATCCTGGAGCAGGCCAGGATGCTGCTTTTGGATTCGGCTTAAAAGACAAAGGATACATTGGAGGTGGCAGCGATCAGATAAGTTTCTTTAGTGATTTTTGGGAATGGAACCAGGTGACAGATGTTTGGACACTAATGGAAGATTTTGGGGGCGCACCACGAGCCTATGGCATCGGATTAAAAATATCAAATAAGGGTTATGCTGGCTTAGGAGAAGCCGGAGCAACTGATTATTATAACGACTGGTGGGAATATACTTCTGATACTTCCGTAGCCACTCAAATTTATCCTGTATCCAAAGATGAATATTTCCGATGGGAAACAATATCACCCAACGGATTATCAGGTATATACTATTCACTCAATCAGCCATCTTATATAATCATCCATGATCTGCTTGGCAGTGCAGCCCTTAGTTTACCACTGGAACAGGGAACATTTCACCTTCCTATTAACATAAGTACTTTAGAAAATGGAATATATTTCTATGAAGTGAAGATGTCAGGTGAAAAAAGATTCCGCGGAAAGTTTATTGTAATAAATAAGTATTAAGCAGACTATTCACCTCCTTATTAAAAAGGATAACCTATTGCTATATTTAGCACCAGGTTTTCTTTTCGCCAATCAGAATTTCCAAAACTAATTTGATCAAACACCCAGCGGTCTCCCGGCTGAAGCCAGGGCTTTCGGATTGGCATAGCAAGATCGAGCCGTAGCACGAAAAAATTTGCATCAGCACGAATTCCAAACCCCGTTCCTACTGCAACCTCGCTAAGAAAATCTTTTTGGAAAACTCCGCCCGGGCGCAAAGTATCTTCATGTAGCAACCAGATGTTTCCAGCGTCCACAAAGAGTGCTCCCTTCAATATACTTATTATATTAAACCTATATTCTGCGCTGCCCTCAAGGCGCATGTCACCAGCCTGCTCAAAAAAAGTAATGGTGCTATCCGGAGGTGGTGGATACGTTCCCGGGCCTATTGTGCGCGAGCGAAATGCACGAATGCTGTTGCTGCCTCCAATAAAAAATTGTTTGATATATGGAAGTGCATCAGAATTACCGTATGGAATTCCTATACCTGCTTTAAGTCGTGTTGCAATTTTGTTATTCTTATCGAACACATAATAATAACGGCCATCTACATCAAACCTTGAATATTGTGAATAAGGCAGATTGAATAGCTTAACAGGGTTTTCAGGATCCGTTTTTTGCTGATTGAAAGTGTTGTTGATCAGACTAAAAAGATTTCCTGAAAAATCAGTAGTTCCTCGAAAATAATACTGATGCCCCAATCTTTTTACCACTTGATTATTGAATGTATAGCTGTACTGCAGACCAAGTATAAATTGCTTTTCGAAGTTTTTCCTTAAAAAAGGATTCAGAAGGAGCAAAGTGTCGAAAGCCAGCTGGGTATTGGTTACATTCACATAGTTGATTGCAACAGGGTCCAATTCATGTTCTTTAGTATCTCCCTCTTTCCAGTTATAACCATAGGTAAATTCAAGTGAATTCAATGTGAAATATTGCGGGTGAATTATTTTTTCTGCATTCAGTTCAAACTTCGTTTTAGGAACATAATAGCTTGAAACATTATTGATGCGATAGAACGGAACAATGAATTTTGGTACAAATAATTGTGCCTTACCACTTACAGCAAATGAGCCAAGAGAGGGTTGTCCGGCTATATGCCCGCTTACCTGCGATTCTAATCCGACTTCTCCTGAAAGAATGAATAACTCAGAACCTCTCAGAAAATTTCGGTTTCTATAGCTCATGTCAAGTCCAGGCCCTGCATAATTGGTTGACTTTGAAATTCCGAGCAGCTCAGCACGCAATGATTTTTTACGGAGCGGTGTCAGATAGACTGAAGCGTGCAGAAGGGCGCTATCTAAAGTTATTTCATCTTCAAACTCTATATTCACAAATTTGAAAATGCCTAATCCCATTAAACGTCTTAGAGTGATGTCGTGATTGCGCCGGGTATAGTAATCATTCCGATCAAAAAATACAGACTGTGTTATAGTTTTTGGATTAAAGGTGTTGTCGGTATTGAGGTAATATTTGCCTTCTATATTTAAGGTATCTACTACAACATGAGTTGTGTCTTTGTCTAAAGTAAATTTTGGATCTATAAAAATATCGCCCATGTGGTAGCGCAACACTGCTTTAGGTGGAACATCTTCCTTAAGTACAAGTGAGAGGTTCACTTTCCTGTTTCCTGAAAAGGTGTCGGCATAAAATTCCAGATAGTCAGGGTTAAAATAAAAAAACCCTTCATCTTTTAAATAGATGTCAATTCTCTCACGCTCAGCTTTAAGCACATTAAGATTATAGATTTCTCCTCTCTTAACTAAGGTCTTGAATGATACTTCTGATATTTTTGAAGTCAGAGCAGTCACATTGGGCGGAAAGCTGATGGAATCAATCCGATATGGTGCATGCAAAGCGGCGGTGTAAATTATTTTTGCTGTTTTTGGTTTTTCCTCTTTCTCATAGCTTACGTCTGTTCTAAAATAACCATTATTTTCTAAGCGGTTTTGAATAAGTGAGGAGGTGGTTACCGGATCAACTTTCCTTATAAGCACAGGGGGCTCTCCGAGTTTATTCTTCACAAAATAGCGCAGCCCTTTTCCTTTTGGTGTATCTGTTACCATATAAAACCAAAGCTTAGGCCTGAAGATGCCGAAGATTGTGCTATTTGGTTTTGGAACAATTACATTTTCAACCTCCCCCTGCAAGGCTTTTGTTTTAGGCACATCTCCTTCTTTTGTAAACTTCACTTCTGCACCAGTGTATAATTTTTCTCCTTCAGGAAGATGCTTTGTTCCGGAACAACCGCCAGCAATTAAAGCAACATACAGCATCAAAAGAAAAATAGGACTCCTCATTTCTCAGTCGGTGGTTTTACTGTGCTGTTGTCGGATGCTGTTTTTTTATCCTCCTTTTTTTTGTCCCGCTTAAATAATTCCCGAGTGAGGTCGTAATCACGAGTGAAGACAAGGCCGAAAGCCGTTTCAATGATCTCTCCCTGCAAGATGTCATAGTCGCTGCGGCGATAAAAACGCAACCTATAAGTTCCTTCAGGGGTAAGTTTATATTCACCCGATACATCCCCGGCAATATTGCTAAGGGTGTTCTGCTTTGCTTTTTCACCCTCAAGATCTATGTTTCCGCCTACCTGTACATTCAGCCGGTTATTTAGCAACTGCTTAGATACGCCCAACTCAAGCTCAGTTCTGCCTTCAGCCTGGCCTGTAGAATAGTCTTCATATGATTGAAGATTCACATTAAGCTGAACTCCTTTTATATAGTTTCCGGCAAAACGGTTGAGCTGCTGACTGAGTAATTGACTGACACTGTTTCGGGCTACGTTTTCTGCACTATTTTCTTTAGACGATTGCAAGGGATCTTCACCAACAAAACGATTCAAAAGCAGCAAAGCAAAAACCTGCTTATTAAGATCTGATTCATTTTCATTTAATTGATTTAGCTTCGCATAAACCGATCCATCCAAGGCCCCTCTTTCGTTAGCAGGCAGATCAAGCGAAAAAGTTATGTCAGGTTTCAGCAGTTCTCCCTTCATATACATATATAACTGGAAGGGCAGTTGTTGTTGGGCTGAATTTTTAGACTGATCGTCTGTAAGCTGGTCAGCCACGAGGTCAATGGGCGAAGTGCGCACTTCATAAAGAGCAGTAAGGTCAATATCTGCTTCCATGGGATCCCCATTCCAGTTGATAAATCCCTCTTTGAAGATAAAGTTTCTTTTTATCAGATCGTAGAAGGTGAGGCGGTATGAGCCTTCAGAAATTTCATATCGTCCTGTAAGGCTTGTTTTTCCGCTAGGATCAAGTGAAAAACTTAAAGTAGCATCTCCTCTCAATTGTAATGAATCACCTGAGACTGGATCTATAACTATGGCAAGGGAGGAGTTTCTGTTTATCTCAATATTTGCGGATATATCCATCCCTTTAAATTCAGAAGCAGTAACAGTGGCTGTATCTCGTTTTATGTGCGTCATGATCCGATGTAGAGAATCAATCCGGTCTACAAAGATCACAACCCCCCTGCTTTCAATATTCTTAATTTGTTCTTTCGGGCGGGTAATTGATAAGGCAGAGCCGTCATCGAGCTTTAAGTTTGAACTGATCTTTGTGAAATCCTTAGTTCCGGTTATTTTAGTGTAGCTGTCGAGAATTGCTCTTCCATGAAACTGACCTGAATCGCTTTTAGATGAATTGATGGCCAGGAAATTTTTAGTGTCTACGGCAAGATCAAATCTCACAGTTTGCTTTGGATCAGGCTCAACCCATCCTGTGACAACCGCCTTATTGCCTTCCGGATCTGATAATGCAAAGTTGGGAAAGGTAAGTTTACTGTTGTTAAAAACGAGTTCTTCATCTTTAAGCTCATAATAGCTGTTTACATAAGTAACATTGAATCCTGCATC
>JACCZZ010000403.1 GCA_013695715.1 Chitinophagales bacterium
TTCTGAATGTGGATCTTCAATATTTGAGATGCAATTCAGGTATATTGCCATCCAGTCGTTTTCCTCCAGCTCACGCACCCTGCTGAAAAATTCCTCATTGCTTTTTTTAACCTTAGCTCTTGACTCAGATTCAAGCTGCTCAAAAGATTTTATTTTGACAGTATCCGATTTTGCTTTTGCCTTTTGCTGTCGCTGTTCTTCCTCATTTAATTGCTGCAATACCTGAAGCTTCATGTATTTTCTCCATTCGTCTTTAAGAGCGTTAGAATCTGCTGCATAAGAAAGCTTTTCGCCGTCTGTTTCAATGCTTTCTTCCCTATCAAAACGGATAGGTGCTTCCAGCGGCAATTTGCTGTAGCGATAAGCCTGATCCATTCGCTCTTTGTGAATTTTCATTACGGCATTGAAGAATTCGAAGGATCCTGCATTGATCTCATTATCAATTGATTTTCTATATTGATCAAGCCTGTTTACATCTTCTTTTGTAAATGCTTTTTTATTGAAATCAATTCTCATCAAGAATTCACGAAATATTTTTTCCGAGAATGAATCATCAACAGGCTGGGGGGCATAATGAACTTCATTAAAACCACGAATGATAAGACCCAGCAATTGCTGATTGTCAGTCACAGGAGTTCTAAGGCGGGCAAAGGAGAAATATAATATGCATAGCAATAGCGAGGCTACCAGAACTATACGTGTTATGCGTTTCTTATGATTAGGGGACATTTTCATTAAGAAAATTTAAGGATGGCAAAGGTACGCAATGCAGTATAACCCAACTCTTCATATTAAAATTCATGTTCCGTTTATGAATTATATAGGGTTTAATTTGAAATAGGATTTATTGAAATCAAATATTATTTCACCATTATCTTTCCACGATGTGGTTAGCTCCGATAAAGAATACTGTCACCCCGATGGGGTTTAGGCTTTGTGTATATCGTGCTACCGTACTGTCGTCCCTCTGGGACTTGTTTTTCGATGAATTCTGACATACAATAAGATTCAATAGAGGATATGCTTATTGGAAATTAAATATTATTTCACCATTATATTTCCACGATGTGGTTAGCTCCGATATAGAATACTGTCACCCCGATGGGGTTTAGGCTTGTGTATTATCGTGCTACCATACTGTCGTCCCTCTGGGACTTGCTTTGAGATGAATACTGACGTACGATAAGATTCAACAGAGGATCTGCTTATTTGAATCAAAATTATTTTACCCTTATCCTTCGACAATGTGCTTAGCTCTGATAAAGATACTGTCACCACGTTGGGGTTCAGGCTTTGTGTATTATCATGCTACCACACTGTCGTTTTTTACGGACTTGCTTAACAATGATTAAAGATGTGGTACGAAACACCATAAAAAGATCGCAGCAGGAACTGCGAAGCAGGCGACGAAGAGCAGCTGATTAATCTCGCATTTCCGTTTTTTTATGTTGGAGCTTACTTAAAAAATCGGGCATTAACCATTCTGTTAGAGCGGCGCTGTATTCTTTGACAAAACAAAAGGATAATTTTGATTAGTATTAAGAATGCCTAAAAGGTGATAATCAATTCATGAAACAAAAAACCGCCCGTAGGTTAATTCCAGCTATTGCCCTGGTTGCTTGCCTCTTTGCAGGAATTGTAATCGGATTATATAGAGACAACATAACAGCAGGCACATTTATAGGCCTCGGGGTTGGGCTCATTGTTATGGCCATCCTTAGGTATATAATGTTTTCTAAGAAAGATCAATCTCCCTTGCATGATACGGAAAAGACGTCCTCACCGAATGATTGATACCACCAGATTACGAGGCTTTATATTCCCGTTTTCATCAGAGATCACTACGTTATAAAGTCCTGCAGGTAATGAGCTTACATTAACCATTGCGTTATCTGATGTTGATTCAATGAATTGAATCGTCTGACCAACCATATTATTCAAATGAATGTTAAAACCACTTTTTAATCCTGAAACCACAAAGTATTCATTTGCGGGATTGGGATAAGCGGTTATTTCTTCAACTTCTTCATCAGGCACAACAGATGTAGCAAAATCAAGATGTATCAGCCATCCATCAGCCTCGCCTTTGAAATCCAGCACATCGAAGTTGTTTGAGTAGGTGCCGCCTACTGCAATGCCTGTTGAAGTGATGGCATAACAGAAATCCGATTTAGTGCCACCGGGTGCTATCGTTAAATTTGCATTTAAGTTGCCGTCAAGGCCAATTTTTATGATGTAATAATTCGTTCCTCCTCCAAGCGGGATATTAACATCTCCATCAAGTGAGGTTGAGCTGCCTGCCATATAATAGCCGGTATTGTCGCTTACAGGTGCGGCTCTGCGGAAATTTTCATTCTCTGAACCGCCATAAACTCCCTGCCATTCTATGTTACCGATAGGATCGAGCTTTGCCGCCCAAAAATCAGATTTTGCATGGTAAGACCCTTGCTCAATTGGAACTACAGGATCTTCAGTTTCTCCAAAAGCAATGAAACCACCATCATCAGTAGGGAAGGCGTCTAAAAAGCTTTCGTTGTGAATGTTTCCATATACCTGGTTCGACA
>JACCZZ010000138.1 GCA_013695715.1 Chitinophagales bacterium
TCTTAATATAATCAGCATGGCCCGGGCAATCTACGTGTGCATAGTGACGAGCAAGAGTCTGATATTCTACGTGCGCCGTATTGATTGTTATACCACGCTCTTTTTCCTCTGGAGCGTTGTCAATGGAATCGTATGACTTTACATCAGCCAAACCTTGTTTAGAAAGCACATATGTGATTGCAGAGGTGAGCGTGGTTTTACCGTGATCCACGTGACCAATGGTGCCAATATTTACATGAGGTTTGTTGCGTTCGAATTTTTCTTTAGCCATAGCTTAATGTTTGATGATGGTTTAAATTTTATTAATCATTGTTCCTATAAAAATATCTATTCGCCTTTAATCTTCACTTCATAATTCATAAGTCTTCTCCTATTTCTTTGAGCCGATGACCAGAATCGAACCGGTGACCTCATCCCTACCAAGGATGTGCTCTACCAACTGAGCTACATCGGCAATTTCAACCAATGCTTTAAATTAATTTTTCTACACCTCCACTGGTAAAATATTCACTCTCCTCAACCTATGTTGGGCCAAAACGCCGGTCTAAATTATCTGTGCTCCCAGTGTAATATCTTCCATTAGAGCACAGAAGAATATAAACTCCAATTCTTCCCATTGGAGCGGGAGACGAGACTCGAACCCGCGACTTTCAGCTTGGAAGGCTGATGCTCTACCAACTGAGCTACTCCCGCTTGTTATTTTACTTCTCAAAGAACTTCTGCGACCGCTCCGATGAAAATCGGAGTGCTCTACCAACTGAGCTACTCCTGCTTAAATTTTACTATTCAAAGAACTTCCTAAGTGGGGAGAGGAGGATTCGAACCTCCGAAGTCATAAGACAACAGATTTACAGTCTGCCCCGTTTGGCCACTCTGGAATCTCCCCTGATTGTGAGATTAAGATTGCTAAATCTCGCACCCTCATGAGCCGATGGAGGGATTCGAACCCCCGACCCACTGATTACAAATCAGTAGCTCTGGCCAGCTGAGCTACATCGGCAAATTCTATTCTTACTGTTTCTTATAAAAATTTATTTATCTTATAGTTGAAATTATGCAACCATCTTATTCACCATAATGAATTCTCAGATTCCGGTTGTTTGAATTTAGTAGCAACAAGTGAACTTATGATTCAAAGGGGCTGAAAGGTAAAGAATCTATCCACTCTCATCAGCCATTACCTTTTAAAAAAGGTGGGCAAATATACATGTTAAAATGAGAAATCAGCCGCAGGAGAAATTAACCAAGGAATTAATCCTGGCTTTATATGGCTTTTATTGGAAGCACCGTCAAATAATAATTCTTCATTCTTATGACATAAAACTTCTATGCTTTAGGATGTGCCTTTTTATAAATGTCTTTTAATTTATCAATGCTGTTATGCGTATAAACCTGAGTGGCAGCAAGGCTTGCATGTCCAAGAAGCTCTTTGATTGCATTAATTTCAGCTCCGTTATTCAGGAGATGAGTGGCGAAAGTATGACGCAGAACATGAGGGCTTTTTTTATCTATGGTGGTTACTCCCTGCAGTAGAAGATGTATTATTGAATAAACTTGACGGGGATTCATCTTATGACCCTCCTCTGTTACAATCAGAGTCGGAAATTTATCAGAAGCTAAAGTATGGTTTCTTTGCGCCAGATAATCTTTAATAATAAATCGTAAAGGTTCTCTGAATGGGATGATACGCTCCTTATTTCCTTTACCAAGAACCTTCATTTCGCCGCTGTACAGATCAATAGATTGATCGGTAAGATTAATCAACTCAGAGATGCGCATGCCGGTTGCATAAAATATCTCAAATATTAATCTCTTACGGATTGCTGTAAATCCGGTTCCAAAATCATAATGCTGCAAGAATATTTCAATCTGGTTTTTATGGATGAATTCAGGAAGCCGCTTTGACATCTTTGGCGCAATTACTTTGCTGACGGGGCTTTGCTTAATGCTGCCCAGCTTCATTTCAAATTTAAAATAGGTTTTCAGCGAAGACAATTTGCGATTGATGCTCCGTGAACCGGTGCCGGTTTCCATTAATGATACCAGCCAGGAGCGGACATGAATATGCCCGGCTTCAAGGATGTTGTCTAAATCGTATATTTTTTTTAGGAAAGAAGAAAACTGCGTCAGGTCATTTTCATATGCAATAACGGTATGGCTGGAATAACGCTTCTCGTATTGGAGATATTGAAGAAAGTTCCGAAGATCCATTCCGTTATATTGCTTACAAACAAAAGTAAGCATTGCAAATGGGATATAATTTATTGTGCTTCCATCTCGCGGGTAACAACATCGCGATAAACGGCTTTCAGCACCTCACCCCTTCTTCTAATAGATGGTTTTGTAAATGCCTGGCGGGATTTTAATTGCTTTAAAATGCCAGCCTTTTCAAATTTTTTCTTGTATTTTTTAAGAGCCTTGTCGAGGGATTCGCTATCCCTAGTATCAATAATGAGCATGTATGTTTTTAAAATTAGGAGTGCAAAGATAAAGAAGTAAATGGGATCTGCAAATAACATTCCAGCCACTGGTTTGATATTATTTGTTTAAAATCGCCCTTGCATAATTATCCCAACTCATCTGTTTTGACGATGCGGCAACATGCTCCCGGGGTACGGGATTGTTTACAATCCTCAGCATCTGGTCAGCCATAGATTGAATATTTCCCGGCTCCGCCAGATATCCGTTGTATCCATCTTTTACGGTTTCAGGAAAATGGCCTACTCGAGTAGCTAATACCGGAAGATTAAAATTGTAAGAGAGCGATTCAACGCCCGAGGGGGTTGCAGTAGAATAGTATAAAACGATGCAATCACTTACCTGAAAATATAAAGGGACTTCTTCGTTTGCAATGAAGCGGTTGACAACTGATACCGAGTCCTGCAGTTGCAGCTCATCTATTAGCTGAAGTGGATTATAATCCTGTTCATTAGATGATTGTGGAAGTACAAGTCGCTTTGCAGCTTTGAAGAGGGTGCTTTTTAATTTGGTTGAAAGGTTATTTTTATTCAAGGTGTTCCAGAATGATTCGCCGGCAATAAGTAATGAAACATCTTCTCTCATTTCTGTTACAAGCTTAAAAGCACGTATTACATCATGCAGCCCTTTATATTTTCTGATGAACCCGAAAAAAAGAAAGACATATTTTTTCAGATGCAATTTTTCTTTAGCCTTTGTGATATTCAAGTTCGGATCTGGCTGAAACAGGTCATATACCGGATGAAACAGCTTGATAATCGTATTTTCATTTTTTTTACGAATTCCTGATTCAGTAATAGTAAATTTTTTCTCTGGGAAGGCAGCTTGCAATTCATTCGCTGTCTTATAAGCATGAGCAATGTACGAGTATGCCGGCCTTAAGCCATAGGAAGTAAGCAATTTATCGATTTTGGATGCCTCTTTTTGTACTATCAGGTGACAGTCAAATATCACTTCTAAATTGGCTGAAGTAATCAGCCTGCGTGCCATCCACCCAAGCGGCAAACCCTGCAATACAATGGCCCATTGAAAGATCACCATATCGGGTTTCAGTGATTTAATGTATTTCACCGTTGCTGACCACGTGAAAGGATTATTGTAGTTGGTGAGGTAAGTAACTGTGATAGCAGTGTCATGGAGCAAATTATTTTTGCTTTCGGTATCCAAAAAGTTTCTGGGAATAATTGCCGGGTACTGCTGTGTCCATGATACAATAAAAACTTCAGCTCCATGTCGCTCTAAAGCTTTTGCGAGCGAGGTATTGTAGTTTGAAATGCCGCCTTTAAACCGTGGACCTGGACCAAAGCAGACAACTCTCAACATTCGAAGATTAAGATTTTTCCATTCTTTTTACCGCTGCATCATAAACTCTTCTCATTCCTTCCTCAACAGAGATTTTTGGCTCCCACTTGTATTTCTTTTTTACATATGTCATATCAGCATATCTTGAATGTACCCCTACTGGCTTATCAAGCAATGGCTTAATGCTAGGCTGATAGCCGGCAAATGTGCAAAAGAGGTGAATGATATCAAGAAAGGAAGTCAATTTACCCGATCCGATATTTATTGCAGATCCATCATGAATTTTATCCATTGCCATAAGAATGCAATCTATACAATCATCAATGTGCACGAAATCCCTACCTTGATTTCCGCTGCCCCAAACCTCGAAAGGATCTTCTTTTCTTGCTGCCCTTGCAGCCAACGCAGGAATAGGATAGGTTAAGTCCTGATCTTCGCCATACCCTGAAAATGGGCGTACGCACGCAACCGAAACGCCATAATACTGTGCTGCAATCTGGGCAAGGTATTCACCTGTTAACTTTGACCATCCATAAGTCATGTCCGGTTGCCCCAGATTTTTGTCAAACTGAATATCTGTTTCTTTTAAAGCGATTGCGGAAGAATCTGTCTGCATACTAATGGGGTAAGCTGCACTCGAACTTGGGTAAAGAACACGGCCCGGCTTATACGTACAAACCCAATAAAAAAATTCTGCATCTATTGATAAGTCAAGCGCGACAACCATAGGATCACCATCAATCTTTAGGCGGCCGCCAACAATTGCAGCAAAGTGATAGACGTCGGAAAATTTTTCAAAATTGAAATTATATTTACTATTTATATAATTCTGATCTGCTATCATCCGGGAGAGGAAACTTCTGAAATCTGCTTGATGAAGTATGAAGCGGCCTCTAGAATAAATTCTAAGGTCAGCTTTTATGTTATATGAACCATCATCAAGCCATTCTTCGGGAGCAGTGCCCGAGGAGAGATCATCTATTACGAACAGCGTATCATCTGTTGTTTTTAAGAGACGCCTTATAAGGTTTCTTCCAACAAAACCACAGCCTCCCGAAACCAGATGAATAGCCATCAAGTAAAATTTTTGCAAACATACTATCTAATAGCACAGCCTTTATGCGCAAATCAGTAAGTGATAATTCAGCTAATTAATCCAGGTATGGATTAGAATTATTAAGCGTTAAGCCTTTTTTCAACCTTGTAAAAATTGCGCTCGCTGGAATTGCGGGAGATAAGCTCTGCAAGAAATCCTGTAAGGAAAAGTTGTATGCCGATGATCATCGTTACCAGTCCGAGATAAAAGATAGGACGATCGGTCATACGAGTCTGCTCATAAAAAATTTTAGCGATAGAGAGATACAATGAAATCAGGAAGCCGACAAAAAACGA
>JACCZZ010000406.1 GCA_013695715.1 Chitinophagales bacterium
TTTGCTATATGGGATCATGAAAAAGGCTGGGTACAACAGTTTCATTTAGGTGCTTTGCGAAATATTAATTTCCGCAAGTTGGCACAACTTGGTGCCGACACGGGATGGGACAGTATTGGTGATTTTAAACATGGGAAAGCCCTGGCGAATTTTTTAGGCAGGTTAGATAAGAATGATCAATTAGCAAAAACCATTCTGTATAATCTCAATCCTGCCGATAACGAATTGTTTGCAACTATGGCCGGTAATTTTAATGATGGATCGGTACGAGGTAAAATACAATTTGGATCAGCATGGTGGTTTTTAGATCAGAAAGATGGAATGACCAAACAAATTAACACCCTTTCTAACATGGGCCTCATAAGCCGGTTTGTTGGAATGCTAACAGACTCACGAAGCTTTTTATCTTTTCCGAGGCATGAATATTTCAGGAGAATTTTGTGTAATATTTTTGGAAGTGAGATTGAAGCCGGTGAGTTACCAAATGATCTTAAGTGGACAGGCAAGATCATCCAGGATATTTGTTATAACAATGCTGCTGAATATTTTAATTGGAAAAAGTTGTAGAAATAGGAATGAATGAATTAAGGAGTTGTGCTGATGTTATGCCGATTAAAATCTTGAAACTTTTATAGCAGGAGCCTTTTAATGACTAATGACTTAAGGACAATTGTCCTATGACTTCGAAAATAATTCGTGTAATTCGAAGAAAATCCGTGTAATAAAGCCCGCTTACATCAAACAGTTCTAAATTGCTTTATATGAAACATAGCCTTATTCTTTTCTGTTTTCTACTTTATGCAACAACAGGAATTTGCACTCCGAAACCTATATGGAAAAGTTTATTTAATGGTAAAGACCTTACAGGGTGGAAGCAATTAAATGGCCAGGCAAAATATAAAGTTGAAAATGCTGAGATAGTTGGTACGACAATGTTTGGTGAATCAAATTCATTTTTGGCTACTACCGAAAACTATGGTGATTTTATACTGGAACTTGAATACAAAGTTGACAGCACCATAAACTCCGGTGTGCAGTTCCGCAGTGAGAGCAAAGAAGATTACCAGAAAGGAAGAGTGTATGGTTACCAGTTTGAAATTGATCCATCCTCAAGAAGATTTACCGGTGGTATTTATGATGAAGCAAGAAGAGGGTGGTTATATCCTCTCGACTATAATCCGGCGGCTAAAAGTGCATTAAAAAAAAGCCAATGGAACAAATGCAGGATTGAATGTATGGGATCAGTCATCCGCACATTTGTGAACGGTATTGCTGCTTCATATTTAATTGATGATCTTACACAAAAAGGCTTTATAGCACTTCAGGTACATTCTATCGGCAAAAAAGAAGAAGAAGGTAAACAGATACGATGGCGTAATATTCGAATACAAACTACTGATGTAACATCATCCACTTCTGATAACATTTTTGTTGTAAACTTATTACCCAATAATTTATCGGAACAGGAAAAACGTAACGGCGTTAAATTGTTGTGGGATGGTAAAACATCCGATGGATGGCGTGGGGCATATAAAAATAATTTTCCTCAAAAAGGATGGCAAATAAAAGACGGTGAATTAAGTGTGCTTTCTTCCAATGGTGCTGAAGCCACCAATGGTGGCGATATTGTTTCTGAAGCTGAATATGGCGCTTTTATTCTGCAATTTGATTTTAAATTAACCGAAGGTGCAAACAGCGGTGTAAAATATTTTGTTACCGAAAAGGAAGCTAATAGCGGCTCTGCAATTGGGCTGGAATACCAGGTGCTTGATGATGCGAAACATCCGGATGCAAAATTAGGCGCTGCGGGTAACCGCACTATTGCTTCACTGTACGATCTTATTCCTTCGGCGACTGAAAATGGGGCAAGAAGAAAAATTGGTGAATGGAACAGGGGAATGATAGTTGTATATCCCAACAATAAAGTAGAACATTGGCTCAACGGCTGGAAGCTGGTAGAATACACACGAGGATCACCTGTGTACAATGCATTGGTAGCACGCAGTAAATATCATCAATGGCCTGCATTTGGGATGGCACCAACAGGTCATATTTTGTTACAGGATCATGGCAATGCTGTATCATTTAGAAGTATCAAAATAAAAGAACTTACAGAAAGTGATATACCTGTTTGCAATTGTAATTGATAATAGTTAAAATCGTTCCTTATCTGGAACTATTCAAGCCTTTCGCTGAACAAAATAATACATAGAACATAGAAAACATAGGATTCCACATAGAATATTTGACCTCCTTTCTTATGTTTACTTATGTGC
>JACCZZ010000003.1 GCA_013695715.1 Chitinophagales bacterium
AAGACCAAAACAAAAACAAAAGTTGAATCATTAAACCACCGAGGGACGAAGCAATGCCTTGCGAAGCAAAAAGTTCCGGGTTAAATATTCTCCAGTTTTCAACTCCTTTTGGAAGTATATTTCTATCTGATAATAGTAGATATAGCACAAAAAATAATACGCCTAATATCAGCGGTCTCAGCCAGGAAATCCGTTGATCAGGCAAGATGTTTAATGCATAATGAATAAATATAACAAAAAATAAAAGTGAGGCGAGAAAGAAAATAAGAGCTAACCCGCTGGCCCGATCTGAATAATCAGCCTTATCTATTCCCACAAAAAACAGAGTTTTTCCTTCAAAATCCTTTACCGGGAGGTAACCAGGTTGACTTACTTTTGACAATAAAAAATAGTTTCCTATATCGAACAATTGGCTGAAGTGGGGCTTCAAGTAACTGTTTGAGGTCTCATACTCATATTTTACTGGAACAAGCGCTGAGATATGAAATGTTTCTCCTAAACCGCTCTTGCGCAGATTTTTCTCTATTACCAAAAAGTTTCCATTGCGGAATTTCTGAAAACTTGTAACCTCTACAGAGTCAGTAGATCGCTGCCCGGGAATTACTAAATTCTGCGACCAGAAAACCAATGAGTCATTTTGGTAGATTAGTATCTCATAATCATTGGAACTAAAAACAGAAATATTACTCCAGTATGATTTCGACTGAATGATGCGTATTATCGAAGAGTCAGATAGCTTCCGTTGAAGCTTCGACTGTATGTTAGAAACTCCTTCGGAGAGTTTTGCGGCAGCATGCTTTAGTTCAGATGTTTCCCGGTGAAAACTCCCTGTGTTGTAGGAGACAAATAGACACAAGATCGAAAGCGGCAAAAATATGATCCTGTATGTCCTGAAAAGCTTCAATATCTTATTCTCATAAGTTAATCATGAGCTAGGCAAAATTACAAATTTAGGGTGGTGGTCTTTTGGAAAAGGCAACACGTACGCTGCAACATACTTATTGAAATACCTTCTTAGCTTGGTTCCAGAGCAGATCCATTTCACTTAATGTCATGTTTTTCAATTTCATGTTTTGCTTTTCTGCAATCTCTTCCATCATCCGGAAGCGTGCAATAAATTTTTTATTGGTTTTTTCAAGTGCAGCTTCGGGATCTATTTCCAGAAAACGCGAAAAATTTATGAGCGAAAACATTAAATCGCCAAATTCATTCTCCATCTTATTTTTTTCCTCAGCAGAGAGATCGTCACGGCTGGCATATTCAGAAAATTCTTGCAGCTCCTCTTCTACTTTCATCCAAACCTCTTGCTTATTCTCCCATTCAAAACCCACCTGCTTTGCTTTATCTTGTATACGATATGCCTTTACTACTGATGGCAGTGATTGAGGCACGCCTTCTAATACAGATTTCTTTCTTTCCTTCATCTTGATCTGTTCCCAATTATGCTTCACATCCTTATCCGAGTTTACCTTAACCAGTTCTCCTCCATTCTCAGGATCTCCATAAATATGCGGGTGACGTCGGATGAGTTTATCACATAAGGTATTTATAACATCTGTAATATCAAAGGAATATTGTTCAGAAGCAATTCTAGAATAAAAAACCATGTGAAGCAGAATATCTCCAATCTCTTCCTTCAGAAGCTTCATGTCATTTTCATCAATAGCATCAGCCAATTCGTAGGTTTCTTCTATAGTAAGCAGCCGCAAAGACGCTATGGTTTGCCTTTTATCCCAAGGACATTGTTCCCTTAATTGATCCATAATTTTTAACAATCGGCCAAAGGCAATTTGGGCATCATTCATCTTTCAGAATCTTAGGTGAAACAAGATATTGCCTGAAGTTCATGTGCTGGTGACTTGCAAAGAATGAAAGGAAGATTATTCTTTCCGGGTATCTATGGGTCCACCCAATGATTCCCTCATTTGAGTATCTGCCTGCACGTTTTTCATTTTATAATAATCCATGATGCCTATATTACCACTACGAAATGCTTCAGACATTGCCTGGGGAATAAGGGCTTCTGCTTCAATAACCTTTGCGCGCATTTCCTGACCGCGGGCTTTCATCTCCTGTTCAGTGGCTACAGCCATAGCACGGCGTTCTTCAGCTTTTGCCTGTGCAATGTTTTTATCAGCATTTGCCTGATCCATCTGTAATTGTGCACCAATGTTTTTTCCTACATCAATATCTGCAATGTCTATGGAGAGGATTTCGAAAGCTGTACCTGCATCGAGCCCTTTAGCCAAAACCACTTTCGATATTGAATCGGGATTTTCCAGCACATCTTTGTGGGAGCCTGCCGATCCGATACATGTTACAATACCTTCCCCAACACGTGCGAGCACGGTTTCTTCGCCAGCACCACCTACCAGCTTGTTGATGTTTGTGCGAACAGTAACCCTCGCTTTGGTAATTAGTTGTATGCCATTTTTGGCAACGGCTGTTACAGGTGGCGTATCAAGCACCTTGGGTTGCACAGACATCTGTACGGCTTCAAACACATCACGGCCTGCAAGGTTGATAGCTGTAGCCATTTTCCAATCAAGAGGAATGTTGGCTTTATCTGCCGAAATGATTGCACGTATAACCTGGTTCACATTGCCACCGGCTAGAAAATGTGTTTCTATTTCGTTTGAAGAGACTCGCAGCCCGGCCTTGGTAGAATTGATGAGCGCATCCACCACCAATGCCGCAGGCACCTTGCGTATGCGCATTGCAATCAATTGTCCTATCCCAATTGGCGCTCCCGCTACAAGTGCACGAATCCATAAATTGAGAGGCACTATGTAGAGAAATAAAAAAATAAGTATGATGGCAAAGGCAGCCACAATTCCTAAAAAAACCGGATCCATTGTATTAAGTTATTTGCTTAATGAGAATTTTATTCATTGAAACTTTGATCACCTCTATTTGATTGCCTTCATCAATATACTCTCCCATAGACTGCACCTCATAGGTTAAATCATTAAATAATCCTGTGCCTATAGGTCCAATCTTGGACAATGCCATACCTACATCGCCCACTTTTATTTTTGACTGATCTATCTGGTTCATTTTACCCTTCACTGTATCTTTCAGCGTAAGACCATTGAACAATCCAGTCTTGAATCCGAAGGCGATGGATAAAAATGTAAAGATTGCAGTACCAGCTAAGGTTATGCAGCCTGCAACAACACCAAAATTGTTGAAGGCTAAAACTACTCCACCTATCATCGTCAACGTTCCAATGGCAGCAAAAATGGTAATACCGGGAATAAAAAAGACTTCTAAAAAAACAAATAGCCACCCAATAAATAAAATCAATATCACCATCCACCAGCTCATCGTATAGAGGTTGAACCTGCAAATATAATTGGGAATTTCTATTATATTAATGGGAAACCACAGGCCATCGGCAGATCTTAGACAAAGCCGAAGTGTATTGCAATTTCTTTACTCGGTTGAAATTCGAATTGTATCTGAAAATCCATCTGTGGTATAATACATTCCCAACTAATCTCCTGGTTATATTTGCTATCCCATGAAGGTAAAGCTGATCACCGTTTCAAAAGAAGATGATGGGCCAGTGAATGCAATTTTCTCTGATTATGCGAAAAGACTGATTCACTATTGCAACTTTGAATATATTAATATCCGCCCTACGAAAAGTTTATTGGCAGAAGAACAAAGAAGTTCCGATGCATCTAAGCTTTCGAAAAAAATATCTGCCCGAGAGGAGATGGTATTGTTAGATGAGCAGGGAATAGAATTAACCTCATTTGATTTTGCAGAACTTTTAATGAAAAAAATGAATTCCGGAACTAAGGGCCTGTGCTTCGTAGTGGGTGGCGCTTATGGTTTTCATAAAAGCATATACGACAAAAGCTCTCTGATGATCTCACTCTCAAAAATGACCCT
>JACCZZ010000021.1 GCA_013695715.1 Chitinophagales bacterium
AGCCGGGTTGCTAAGGAAGAAGGACACGACTACGAATACAGTATTGGATTCGGATAGACGCAATGTCCCAAACCGATAAGAAACTTTCAAAACCCTCGATGAAGATCGGGGGTTTTTTTGTTGTATAAAAAGAATTTAACAATATATAATGAAATCAGCCTTTCTTTTTAGCTTATTTAATATTTCTTAAAGAAAAAACCATCATAGCCATCTGCTGTAAGTTGCTATTCAACATTGAAATTATTTCCTCAGGTCCCAATTATCATCAACAGCCTTATTGGCTATATAGCTATAAACCAATATTAATGACTTCACCATTCTTCTCATTTATATAAATGATCTTATCCCGTACAAAACGGATATCTTTTTTTGTGCCGACCTCAACTGTGTCGCGCGGGGCTCTTCTAATGATCAATGTATTGTTGCCAAGGGTGAAATAGACCAGTTGTTCACTGCCCATATTCTCATAAGCTGTTACCTGTAATGTGCAATCAGCTATTGTATTATTGCCTTCATCTTCACAAAGAGTAATATGTTCCGGCCTTATTCCAAGTTGTATCAGTTCACCAGCAAAGTTTTTTAGCGTTTCAGAAATATTTTTACCTAAAAAGATCTTACATTCTTCTGATTCAAGAACAAAATAATAGCCATCCCTATTTTGAATGTGCCCCTCGAGAAAATTCATAGTTGGTGATCCAATAAATCCTGCAACAAATTTATTTGCTGGCTTATTATAAAGATTCAGAGGCGTATCCAATTGCATCAGCTTGCCTTTGTTCAAAACAGCGATCCTGTTTCCCAGGGTCATCGCTTCTATTTGATCGTGTGTTACATAGATCATTGTTGCATTGATCTCACGATGCAGCCGTTGCAACTCAATGCGCATTTGGCTTCTGAGCTTTGCATCAAGATTACTGAGAGGTTCATCGAATAGAAAAACTTTTGGCCTTCGAATAATAGCTCGCCCGATAGCAACTCTTTGACGCTGGCCACCTGATAAAGTTTTTGGTTTTCTATCAAGCACCTCCTCCATTTCAAGCAACTGTGCAGTTTGCTTCACACGTTCCCTTATTTGCGACTTGCTAAAGTGTTTTAACCGTAGTCCAAAAGCCATATTATCATAAACGGTCATATGCGGATATAAAGCATAATTCTGAAATACCATCGCAATATCCCGGTTACTTGGGGAAAGGTCATTAATTCTTTTTCCATCTATTGAAAGGGTTCCGTCACTGATCTCCTCAAGGCCTGCGATCATACGCAACAGTGTTGATTTACCGCAGCCAGAAGGACCAACGATGACCATGAACTCTTTGTCATGCACTGTAAAAGAGATATCATCAATTGCTTTGGATGTTTTATCCTTCTTTTTATTGCCGGGGTAAATTTTTGAAATGTGTTCGAGTGAAACCTCGGCCATGATCCATTTATTTGAATGGTTATAGGGTAAAATGCTTTTTAGAAATTCGGGTAATACGACAAGCAAGATCCAATTCGCCAGATGCTATAATGAAATCATCTCCATGTTCAGATATGCCTGTGGTAAACACAACATCATCAAGGTAAATCTGATGGTTTATTGCAGATGTAAGATTACTATTAGCTTCTAATAATGGCACTGCATCTTCCAGGTACACAATTTTTGATGGATCATCTTTATCGAGTAATGCCCAGAATGTTCGATAAATACCAACCGCTCCTTTATTTTCAACACCATGATATAACATCAGCCATCCTTTAGAAGTTAATACCGGTGGAGTTCCTCCCCCTACTTTTACATTTGAGAGAGAAGATTTACGTGCTCGAAGAAGTGATTCATCACATGGCTTCCAGTGCAAAAGGTCGGGCGAAGAAGCCATTTGAATACCCGCCCCAGGATGGAAAACCGATGAAGGCGCAGAAGCAAAATAACATTCACCCAATGGCCTTGTCAATGAATAATAACGATCATTTACTTTTCCCTCAAAGAGCAACATATCCTTGTTCTGATGATCGAGTATAACGCCAAGACACTTGTAATTCAAGCCATCGTCTGAGAGATATAACATGGTAGAGTGACGTTGACTGCTTACACAGCAAGCTGTCATGTAATAGCGATTACCTATATAAGAGATTCTCGCATCTTCTATTCCGTATTCTTGCGCAGTTACTTTAGGTGAAATTATTTTATCATAATGCACCTGCTTTATTTTTGAGCCATCTTCATTTAATTCAACGGGTAGTAACCATGACAAGGAGGTTAATGCATAAACAGGGAAAGTATAAATATTAATTTTAAATTTTCTGGGGTCAGAACTACTCACTTCCTGCAATGGCCAGGCATCTCTCAGAAATCCTTGTTCGTAATCCCATCTGATACAATGTGCCATATCATCATCAAAAGGGTTAGATAAAGCTTCTGCTATCCGCACCATTAAAAGTAAATTACCATTTGGCAGGCGGCATAAACCCGGATTAAAAGCGCCTAATACATGTGTCTGCCCTTGTAATTCCTTTCGTAATGGTGAATATGAGAGATCCACATCATCGGGCGCGAAAATTAATATATCAGATTTTATAAATGACTTATTCATTTTTATACCTATCAATCTATAACCTATCCCTGATTTACTTTTTAAAACTTTGGTTATTTTTTGTACTTATCTAACGCTGCTTTCACAGAAGGATAATTTTCCACGTTTTGCAATGCCAGCAAAGCTTCTATGGTTGACTCAGCACCGGAATTATAGTTCACACTACTTGCTGATATAATACCATCATAGCACCGGCCTGTAGATATATCATACATGTTAACGCCTGCATCATTTGCACCTAAAAACCATGCAGCCAACTGACCAGCAAGATCTGCGTATTTATCCTGGCCGTTCATTTTATATGCTTCAATGGCAGCAAATACCATGGGAGAAATGCCATAGGCAATCTGCTCATAATCTTTATCTGTAAGTGTTTGATAAGTATTACCATTTTTTGCTATCGAAAAAGAAGATTTAAATCCGTTGGCCAAAAGCCATGGGTAAAAATTGTCTATCTCAGCCATCGCCTTTGTTGTGTATTGCGGATCGTTTAAGAAAGCTCCTGCCCTCAACAAGGCATAGGCCTGTATATTTCCATAGGCATGCCATGTATTTTCCCAGCTTAAAAAACATGCATAAGGATATTGCGTACTATCACCTGCTTGCATCATTGCAACGCCATCTGCAAGTTTTTTTACATACTCTGTTATAACGGCATCTCCGGTATTAAGACAATAAGGTATTAAACCCAAAATAAGCAGTGCCGCCTGATCAGTGCCACTGCCAGCAGGCAACCATTGAGGAATTGTAATTCCATTTACCTCTTTTGTTGTCTGCGGAAGATTAACAAGATCAACTTTTATCTGAGTTACCAAGTTGTTTACTGCAGCCTCAATTTGGCTATAAAGCTGTGCATCCATATTTTGGATCAACGGTGCAGCTTCCGTAAGCGTTTGCAGCGCCCTCCATGACCACCAGTTCGGATTATTTATACTGGTTACACCTGCCTTATTAATGAGGCCACTGGTAAATACGAAATTGTAGAAGTAGCCATTGTCGGATTGCATTTCCAGCAGAAAACGAATTAGATTAAATACTTTCCCCTGTACTGCCGTATCGGAAGAAAATTTACTGCTCCGTAAATAGACCTGTGCAGCTCTCGCCACATCATCTACACAGGTGAATCCTTCACCAGCAGCTTCTACAAGATGATAATCAGGTGCTTCACAATAGATATATATGCCTGCTGCTTTCGTGCCTGTAGAAAAAGTAACTGGTGTATATAAAAGATCAAGATGGCTGGTATTCACCAACCCTGTTTCTATGGATGGAGTTTGATTTGCGGCTGGCTTAGAACAAGCAACTACCAGAGAAATTATTGACAACAGG
This sequence comes from Chitinophagales bacterium, assembly GCA_013695715.1. GTDB lineage: Bacteria > Bacteroidota > Bacteroidia > Chitinophagales > UBA10324 > JACCZZ01. The sequence continues at coordinate 3,903 of JACCZZ010000021.1, forward strand.
TAAAATGTTTTATAATGTTTTCTTTTCATGTTGAATAGATTAAAGTTTCATATCACGTAAGATTTCATCCAACCCGATGGTGGCAAAGGCAGTGGCGGAATCTGATACTGCATAAGGAATGATCAGGTGATTACCATGAAGCATGAATCCACAGGTATACACCACATTCGGTACATATCCCTCGCGTTCATTTTCATCTGCCTCTATAAGTGGCTTGTCTAATCTTCCAACGATGCGGGTGGGGTCATGCAAATCAAGCAGAATGGCACTGATCACATATGTACGCATGGCTCCTACCCCATGTGTAAGTAACAACCAGCCCTTCGTTGTTTTAATGGGAGACCCGCAATTACCCACCTGCAGGAATTCCCATGGGTAACGTGGTTCCATAAGTATTTGGAAATCTTTCCAGAAATAGAGGTTCTCAGAGAACATGATGTTGATCTTTTCTCCGCCCTGCCTCGATATCATCGCATATTTTCCGTTTACTTTTTCAGGAAAGAGTGCCATGCCTTTATCTGCCACTGCAGCACCATATAATGCTCGGATTTTAAATACATCAAAGTTGGTTGTTTCAATAAGATGCGTTTGAATGTGTTTTCCATTGTAGGCAGTATAGGTACCATAATAGCAGTACTGTTCTCCATCATGGAATTTTACAAAACGTGCATCTTCCATTCCCATACTTTCAGCATTCGAGATTGGAAATATTACTTTTTCATTAAGTGGCACATGAGAAGATGATTCCAATTCATAGTTGTTGTCCATTATTTTTTCAAATACCATAACGGAATCAATTATAGAAGGCTCTGTAGGTTTAATTGAATTCAAGATATGACTTGCCTCTGCTGCGGAAAATGATTCTGGCAAATTATCTAAAATACTTCGGTTAAATTCAGGAATGGTCGCAGCTCGCTTTGAAATGAATAATTTATTATAGGAAGTATCCAGTCTTTTTTTTAGGGGAGTGAAATAGCCTGTGGAGTTATCAAGGGTAATGTTTGCCATATTATCAATGATCCCCGTTTGAAATACGATTGAGGAAATATGCCCTTCACCGGTAGCTCTCAAGCTCATAATAAATCGTTGTTCATCGGCTTTCAACCCTTGCTGATCAGGATGAGGAACAATAGAGGGATTGAATAATGCGGCTGCCTCTATTGAATATTCTTTCGTAAAAAAGGCACCAAGCAAGATTTTTTTTTGTAACGAAAAATATTCAAGGCTGCTCTTATTCTGATCTGCAATTCTGCTGAAATGATTTAAGAACGTTTGTTCAATATTACGATGACGGCCAGCAAAAGCCCTCATTACCTTTTCAATGCCGCTTTCCACCTCACTATTCCCCAGCTTATCTATCCGCTTAATTACATTATTGAGCCGGTGACTACCGGGCAGATATAAATATTGAGTAATTACTGCTTTGGCTGAAGCATACAACCGAATAGTTTTTTTAGAAATTCCCATTATACATTTTGTATAGCGTCATCAATCTTTTAAACCGGTGGAAGCCATGCTCTGAAT
>JACCZZ010000064.1 GCA_013695715.1 Chitinophagales bacterium
TGACAGTTGTTTAAATAAGACAGTGACAATGTACTTTATTTCTTCATTGCATGATTCTATCTCATGCTCTGCTTTAACGTTGACCACAACTTTATCAGTTTCATAAAGACCGCCAAAATCAACATCAGAGAGCCAAACTTCTGAATATTTTCTGTTTGCTTTGTTTTCAGCGCAAAAAAGATTTTTTAGTTTTTTTGCTAAATCTTCTAAAGATATTGTCTCAACCATAACATCAGATTTTTAATGGATTGAATAAATAACTCAACATCTGTTTTAGTATTGCCTATTGAGTATCTTAAATTCTCATCCCACTTACTAATAACTGACCAATCAGCCCCAAATGCTAAATCATTCTTAATTTTATTTGAGAATTCGCTGTATAATCCAGACAAAATTAGCAATTGCTCATAATCATGCACTCTGAAAGGCTTGTACAAATTGTCCTTTTCGGACTTCTTTCCTTTAGTAATTGGCAATCTCCTACTTTTGGACTTATCAAAATCAAAAAAGTCCGGAATTAATAACGTTTTACAAATTTTTGCTTTTAAGTAGCTCAAAAGCATAACCCCCTAAATAATAAGCATCATCATAAAAACCATTCTGAAGTAAAAACTCGGCTACCTTCAATTTCTTTTCCCCCAGTATAATAATCTCTGCTTCTGTTCTCACTTTAATACAAAATTATATCAATTTCTTTAAGGGCTATGGCTTCAATATGGTGTGACGTTTTCAAAGGCAAAACCTTAATTTGAGCTTTGAAGAACTAAGTTTGAGTGCTGATTAGGAGACGAGCGGCAAGATTGTTGTTTAACCCCAATACAGGTAAACAGAAGTCTATTACCGATGTATAAAATATTCACACTTCTTATCTATTGCCTGTTTTTTCCACTTCCCTGCTTCTCGCAAAACCTGTATTCTGCATCAGGCACAGCATCCTACTATGCCAATATATTCGACGGGCGAAAAACTGCCTGCGGTGAAATTTTTTCCAATAAGAAAATGACTGCGGCACATCCTACTTTACCGTTTGGTACATTAGTGAAGGTTACAAATTCAAAGAACAATAAAACCGTTGTTGTACGAATCAATGACCGTGGTCCGTATGCAAAAAGCCGGATTATAGATCTTTCGCGTGCAGCAGCAGATTCCCTCGGAATGATCCATTCCGGATGGGCAAGGGTGAAAATTGAAGAGATACAACCGCCAATTTTAGATGTGGAAACACCGATTCTTGCAGATGCAGGTATCTTCAGATTTCCGGAAGACTGGCTGGGAAAATGGAAGGGCATGCTGAATATTTATTCCTCTCGTGGGCTGGAGAAGCAAATACCTATACAACTCGAAATCATAGTAACGGATTCACCCAATCGGTACCAATGGACAATTATTTACGATTCCATTCCGAGAAATTATGAACTCGTACTTCGGGATTCAGCAAAAAGCAGCTATTCTTTAAATGAACACAATGGAATAGATATCGCCAGCAGCGTAACAGGTAACAGGCTTATCAGCCGTTTTTCCTTATCAGGAAATCTGATTGAAAGTGAATATCATCTTATAAGCTACGATGAGATGATCTTTGAGATCAGCACCGGCAATGACAGCCGCTCATGGACTACGGGAAATGTGGTCTCTGAAAATCATGATATTCCGGAGGTTCATGTATTTGATGTGAGCCAGGTGCAATATGCCAGGTTGGAACGCGTCAATAAATAATCGGTTTCATATAGGTAAATTATGGGTCTAGCCGGTAGAACCTGCTTTATCTAACCATTTACTTTGAGTTTCTACCCAATTCTTCGAAACTGCTTTTTCTATCTTTGCGAAAAAATTTACATCACTATGCAACGAGGACCTGTTTCACAGTTCATGGAGAAAAATTATCGGCATTTTAACTCTGCCGCGTTGATGGATGCTGCTGAAGCCTATGATATCCACCTGAAAGAAGGAGGAAAAATGCTGATCACCTTAGCCGGAGCTATGAGCACTGCTGAGATAGGAATTTCTCTAGCAGAGATGATCAGGCAAGATAAGGTACAAATCATTTCGTGTACTGGCGCAAACCTCGAAGAAGACATCATGAACCTCGTAGCCCACAATCATTATAAACGCGTTCCGAATTATCGTGATCTGACGCCGCAGGAGGAGTGGAATTTACTCGAGAATCATTACAACCGGGTTACTGATACCTGCATTCCGGAAGAGGAGGCATTCAGGCGATTACAAAAGCATATATATAAAATCTGGAATGATGCGGAGCAAAGAGGTGAGCGCTATTTTCCGCATGAGTACATGTATCAGATGTTATTGAGCGGGGTGCTCGAACAATATTATGAGATCGATCCTAAGAATTCATGGATGCTGGCTGCGGCAGAAAAAAATCTTCCTATTGTAGTGCCAGGATGGGAAGATTCTACCATGGGAAACATCTTTGCAAGCTATGTTATTAAGAATCAATTAAAGGCATCCACTATGAAGTCAGGCATTGAGTACATGGTCTGGCTTGCCGACTGGTACAGGAAAAACTCAACGGACAAAGGAGTAGGTTTCTTCCAGATTGGAGGAGGTATTGCAGGAG
>JACCZZ010000076.1 GCA_013695715.1 Chitinophagales bacterium
GCGGATGTAAATGATGATGGCTGGATGGATATTTACGGCTGTAATGATTTTGCCATGTATGATTATTTGTATATCAACAATCATGATGGCACTTTCACTGATCATTCCGGTGACTGGCTGTCGAAAAGTTCTATGTTCAGCATGGGAGTGGACATTGCCGATATAAATAATGATGCATGGCAGGATATTGTTACCTGTGATATGCGCTTCGATCACTCATATATGAGACGCTCTTTTGCTCTTGGCCTGAGGCGAAATGAATTCAGCAACATGGTCACCAGCGGCTATCATTACCAGTATGTAAAAAACACCCTTCATATTAATAATGGTAATAACACCTATTCAGAAATTGCAAATCTTGCAGGTGTTGATGCCACTGATTGGTCATGGGGACCCCTGTTCTGCGATTATGATAATGATGGCTTCAAGGACCTTTTTATACCAAATGGATACTATCGCTGGCTCAACATTGATGAGCGTGAACTGTATCAGGCTATGAGAGATGCTACACGCCGTAAAGATAGCGTAGCGTATAACAAGCTCTATGGCATGGTGAGCAAGAAAAAATTAATTGTGCCGGATTATATCTACAGAAATAATGGAGATCTCACCTTTACTAACGAGATTGAAAACTGGGGTTGTAATTATCCCAACATCACTCATGGTGCAGTAACGGTAGATCTCGATTTAGACGGAGATATGGATATGGTAGCAAGCGAAACAGAACAGACAGCGATTGTTTTCCGCAATAACCTGGAGAAGATGGATCGAAATAACTACATACGCTTTACCCTTCAAGGAACTGAAAATAATATCAATGCAATAGGTACCAAAATTTATGTATATACTAAGAGTGGGATGCAAATGAATCAGCACCATGTGGTGCGTGGCTACCAGTCTTCGTCAGAAAATGTGGTACACTTCGGGCTTGCTAAGGATGATTCGGTAAATCGTATTGTGGTAATTTGGCCTGATGGTAAAACACAAGAATTAAAAAATCTGGCAGCAAATCAGGTTATACTACTGGATCATATAAATGCATCAAATCAAAGAATAGAAATTCATCCAAAATATAATCCGCTGTTTGCTAATTCTACCGAAAAGCTTGGAGTAGATTATAAACATGTAGAAAATGAATATGAAGATTTTAAGAAGGAGCTTTTGCTACCTCATAAGATGAGTCGATTCGGTCCTGGTCTTGCCGTTGCAGATGTTAATGGAGATGGATTGGAAGACTTTTTTGTAAGTGGCGCTGTTCGCAGCCCTGGTGAACTGTATTTTCAAACTACCAGTCGAACCTTCGTTAAAGCCTCTAGCCAACCCTGGAACGATGATAAGGCTACTGAACAATTAGGAGTATTATTTTTTGATGCCGAGGGCGATGGCGATCAGGATCTCTATATGGCCACAGGAGGCAGTGAGTTTAGCCCTGATGACCCTCTGTTGAATGATCTATTGTTTATTAATGATGGTAAAGGAAATTTTTCCAAAAGTGCTAAGGCATTGCCGGAAATGCGTGTCAGCGGCTCTTGTGTTGTAGCCGGTGATTACGATAACGACGGAGATCTTGACTTGTTTGTCGGGGGCAGAATTGTTCCAACCAAATATCCACTTCCCGCTAAAAGTACTATTCTAAGAAATGACAAGGGTACTTTTAAAGATGTTACAGAAGAGATCGCTCCTCAACTCAATAAGGTAGGTCTTGTTTGCGGTGCCTTATGGACAGACTATAACAATGATAACCGCCTCGATCTGCTGGTATTGGGAGAATGGATGCCGGTTATCGTGTACAAAAATGAAGATGGTAAATTCAGCGATGTCACCAGGGAAGCTGGTCTTGCGGATATTAGTGGCTGGTGGAATAGCCTTATTTCTGGTGATTTCGATAGTGATGGTGATGTAGATTATGTAGCAGGAAACGAGGGATTAAACTCACGTTATTATCAGCCAACAAAAGAGCAACCCATAGATCTTTATTCAGCCGATTTTGATAAGAATGGTACCAATGACATTGTGCTTTCGGTATATAATTATGGGAAATCATACCCTGTAAAAACACGTATGACCATTACAGAGCAGATACCCATGATCGGAGAGAAGTTCAAGCTTTATAAATCTTTTGCGCTTGCAACTACTGAAGAGGTATTTGGAAAAGAAGCGTTAAGCAATTCAATGCATTACAATGCTAAAACTCTTGCATCTTCTTATATAAACAATAATGGAGATGGTACGTTTCAGGTACAGCAACTTCCGATAGAGGCCCAGTTTTCATGTATATATGGAATGCTCTCTATGGATGTTAATAATGATGGTAACCTCGACATACTTGCTCATGGCAATTTTTTCAGTCCTGAATCAGAATCTGAAAAGCAGGATGCCTGCATTGGCTTAACAATGATCGGCGACGGAAAAGGAAACTTTAAGCCTCTTACGGTGCAGGAATCCGGCTTCTTCTCTAACCTCGATGCCAAGGCACTGGCATTGATTTATCTTGGTAAGAATGAAACACCTGTTATACTAGGCACTAACAATAACAACAAAATGTTTGCTTACAATCTTGTAAATAATATTCAGACTAAAATATCGCTAACCGAAAAAGATCGCTTCGCTGAAATATATTTTAAAGATGGGCGTAAAGAGAAACATGAAAATAACATTGGCTCTGGGTACTTATCACAGGGATCTAAAACTGTTTCTTTCATTCCTGACCTGGTAGAAAAAGTGATGATTTCTGATTACCTCGGTCAACAACGTACCGCCTTTCAGGGGCAGGCCATTGCATCTAAATAATCATAGCGAACGGATTAAAGAAAAATGAAATGATCAATAAAGGAATGATAAAAAGCATTCATGCCGCATCTGCTTTTGTGCTGCTCACTGCTCTGCTAGCATCCTGCAACAGCGGATATAAAAAGGCTGATTTGACGGTGGTTGATTTTCCATC
>JACCZZ010000153.1 GCA_013695715.1 Chitinophagales bacterium
AGCGTAGCAGATGGGCAGGGAATATTTACTGAAAAGTTTGAATATACTAAGAAGTTAAAATATGAGCCTGGTCTATTTCGCGAGATGAGTATCTGGAGCAATAAATGATTGTCATGCTAATGGATTATTTTTAAACCTTAAAAAATTACTTACTGAGCTTTCATGATTCACTTTAACAGGCGACAATTAGATAACGGACTAAAAGTGTTAGTTCATGAAGATGCATCAACACCATTAGCGGCAATAAACGTGCTTTATGATGTTGGTTCACGTGATGAATCACCCGATCAGACAGGCTTTGCCCATTTGTTTGAGCATCTGATGTTTGGCGGATCAATGAACGTAGCCATTTTTGATGAGCCACTTCAAAAAGCAGGCGGCGAAAACAATGCTTTTACCTCTACTGACATCACAAACTATTATGAAACACTTCCCGCACCAAACCTGGAGACGGCCTTCTGGCTCGAGTCGGACAGGATGCATGGTCTGGCTTTTAGTGAAGACTCACTGGAGATTCAGCGAAAGGTAGTTTGCGAAGAATACAAAGAGCACTACATCAATCAGCCTTATGGCGATGTATGGCACAAGCTTCGTGAACTTGCTTATCAAACCCATCCTTACCAATGGCCAACAATCGGCAAAAACCTGGAGCATATTGAAGATGCAAGGCTTAGCGATGTAAAAAATTTCTTTTATAAATACTATTGTCCGGATAATGCCATACTGGTAGTTGCAGGAAATGTTAAAACAGATGAAATATATGCTCTTGCTGAAAAATGGTTTGGCGACATTCCTTCACGTAATCCACCAAAGAGAATGCTTCCACAGGAACCGCGTCAAAATGGTTTCAGGAGTTTGTCGGTAGAGGCCGATGTGCCATTGGACGCAATATATAAGACATGGCATATGCCTGCACGGATGGAAGATGGATACTTCGCTGCAGACCTCGCAACCGATATTCTCTCTGGCGGAAAATCGAGCAGGTTATATCAGTCCCTTGTTAAAGAGAAAAAATTGTTTTCTGAGATTCATGCTTATCAGACAGGCTCTATTGATCCGGGACTAATTGTAGTAGAAGGGAAACTCGTGAAAGGAGTTAAAATGGAGGTAGCGGAAGCTGCTATAGATTTAGAAATATCGAAAATTACAGAATCACAAATAGAAGAAAGGGAACTTACGAAAGTAAAAAATAGAGTAGAGTCTCATATCGAATTTGCGGAAACGGAATTGCTGCATAGAACGATGAATCTTGCATATTATGAGTTGCTTGGTGATGCAAGCCTGGTAAATGAGGAGGTGAATAACTATCTGCGCGTTTCACCTGAGGAGCTTTTACTAAAATCACGAGAGATTTTCGTTAAAGAAAATTGTTCAACATTGTATTACCATTCCAAAAATTAGAATACGGCATGTTATTACGTTGCATTTCATCTTCTCTGTGACCGATGATTACATGCGGGTTTAACGGTTCGAAGGTTTCACTGCCAGGCACTTGAAAAAAATATTCTGCAATGCATTCTTCCTGATTATCTTTAACATCGGAGCAAGTCTTATTGCCTACAAATCTTACTCACAAACTCTTCGGTTTGTAAACCATTGGAAATTGCCTAAGCTATTGCATGAGGTTTCTGGCATTGAATACGAAGAGGGAAAAATCTTTTTTATAAATGACAGTGGTGGCAGGAACAGCATTTACTACGCCGACGCTCAGCAATTAACCAAAGGCCGCCGCCTCACCTTAAAACATATTGTCGACAGCGCTCTTACCAATCATGATTGGGAAGATCTTGCATCAGGCGAGGATGGTGAATTGTATGTAGGAGATTTTGGTAATAATGCCAACAGCAGGCACAACCTTGCTATTTATATAACCGAAATGGATTCTTCCAGCAGTTCGAAAAACTTGATACCCTCAGTACTAACTTTTCGCTACCCCGATCAAAAAGAATTTCCGCCGCCACCATCTAATTGGAATTATGACTGTGAAGCATTTCTCTATTATCATGATTC
>JACCZZ010000101.1 GCA_013695715.1 Chitinophagales bacterium
TGCTCACTCGGCTTTACTGATGGATATTATTACAACCCGCGAATTGATTTTGAGCTCATCCGTCAATATCATCAGGGAATAATTGCAACCACATGCTGCCTCGCCGGCATAGTGCCGCAACACATACTTTATAAATCAGAGGCAGAAGCAGAAAAAGTATTTAAGCAATGGCTTGATCTCTTCGGCGATGATTATTATATTGAATTGCAAAGACATGGCATTCCTGAACAGGAGAAAGTTAATCACGTACTCATGCGCTTTGCCCGCAAATACAACGTGAAAATTATTGCTACCAACGACTCCCATTATGTAAATCAGGAAGATTCAGAAGCACAAGACATTCTCCTTTGCCTGCAAACTAATAAGGCATTCAACGACCCGAACCGGATGCGCTTTTCCAACAATGAATTTTTCTTCAAGACGAAAGCACAGATGGAGGAGCGCTTTTTCGATATTCCTGAAGCGCTTGACAACACCATGGAAGTGATTTCTAAGATCGAGCATCTCGATCTAAAGAAAAATATCCTGCTTCCCTTTTTTCCATTACCAGCCGGATTTTCCTCCAACCTGGAATACCTTGAACACCTTACATGGGAGGGCGTGAGGAACCGATATGAAGTCATCACCCCGGAGATTAACGAACGTCTGCAATATGAACTCAGGGTTATTGACAAAACTGGTTTTGCCGGCTATTTTTTGATCGTTCAGGATTTCATAAATGCGGCACGTCAGCTTGGCGTCTGGGTGGGGCCCGGACGTGGTTCTGCAGCCGGATCTGCTGTGGCTTATTGTATAGGAATCACAAATGTTGATCCCTTAAAATATAACCTGCTCTTTGAAAGGTTCCTGAACCCTGAGCGAGTTTCGATGCCTGATATGGATATTGATTTCGATGATGTTGGCAGGCAGCAGGTCATAGATTATGTTGTTAAAAAATATGGCCAAAATCAGGTAGCACAAATTATAACTTTTGGCACTATGGGTCCTAAGACAGGAGTGCGTGATGTAGCTCGGGTATTGGGGTTGCCATTGGCAGAATCGAATCGTATTGCTAAACTGATCCCTGAATTCCCCGGAATGAGCTTCGAGCGGGCATATGCAGAAGTTAAAGAATTAGCAGAACTTCGAAACAGCCCTGACCCTCTTATAAAGAAAACTATTCGTATTGCAGAAACGCTCGAAGGATGTACGCGCCACCATGGAATTCATGCCGCAGGTGTAATCATTGCGCCCAGTGATATACGTGATTACATACCTGTGATCTCACCAAAAGATTCCTCCTTGTTGGTGACACAGTATGAGGGAAAGCTGATTGAAGCAGCGGGCTTACTGAAAATGGATTTTTTAGGTCTGAAGACGCTCTCTATATTAAGAGATGCCCTGGTGAACATTGGACAAAATCATAATATAAAGATTGACCTTGATAAGATTCCTTATGATGACAATAAAACTTTCGAGCTATTTCAGCGGGGAGATACGGTAGGCATATTTCAATTTGAATCTCCCGGTATGCGTAAATATATGCGTGAGCTGAAGCCAACCCACATAGAAGATCTGATTGCGATGAATGCATTGTATCGTCCAGGGCCGATGAATCACATTCCAGATTACATAGATCGTAAGCATGGGCGTAAAAAAATAATCTATCCTCATCCGCTTCTTGAAGAGGTGTTGAAGCCGACGTATGGCATTATGGTTTATCAGGAGCAGATCATGCAGGCTGCCCAAATCATGGCAGGCTTCACGTTAGGCTCAGCAGATTTACTCCGGCGTGCAATGGGGAAAAAGGATATGGAAGAGATGCAGACACAACGCGCAATTTTTGTTGAAGGGGCTAAAAAGAAAGGCATAGACGAGAAAGCTGCTGAAGAGGTTTTTACCATCATGGAAAAATTTGCTAAGTATGGCTTCAACCGTTCTCATTCAGCGGGCTATGCTGTAATTGCTTACCAGACCGCATACTTGAAAGCCAATTACACCCCGGAGTTTATGGCAGCTACCTTGTCAAATTACCTCGGCTCTATAGATGATACACAATATTATCTTAATGAGACAAAGCGCTTCCATATCAAAATACTCGGTCCCGATATTAATGAAAGTGATATCAGATTCGTCGCAAATAAAAATGGGGAAATTCGATTTTCTTTAACTGCAATAAAAGGAATTGGAGAGGCAGCAGTAAATGCTATAATCTTAGAACGCAATATAAATGGTCCTTTCAAAAATCTCTTCGATCTAACCAAACGCCTCAGCTCACGTACACTTAGTAAAAAGGCTGCGGAAAGCCTTGCCGCCGCCGGTGCTTTCGATTGTTGGGAAGAAAGTCACCGCGCACAATATTTTTATATACTGCCAGGCGAAAATCTTTCAGCTATAGAAAAAGCGATGCGCAATGCTGCCTCTGACATTTCAAAGGCGAATGGAAGGATGCAAACTCTTTTTGGGGAAACGGTTCATGAACAAATGAGAAATCCTACGCTACCTGCGGCAGAACCCTGGCCTCCTATTGCAAAGCTAAAACGGGAGAAAGAGGTTACAGGCGTTTATTTGTCAGGTCATCCTCTAGACGATTATAAAGTTGAGATGGATAATTTCTGCACTTGCAATATCGCCGACTTAGATAATTTTAAGAATCAGGAACTGTCTATCGGGGGCATCATTAATGCAATCGAACATCGCGTTAGCAAAAATGGAAAATCCTTTGCGTCATTCAGCATTGAAGATTTTACCGGAAGCACAGAAATGGTTCTTTTTGGTGAAGACTATATGAAGTTCAAGCATTTTCTCACAGAAGGCACGCTTTTGTTTGTTAAAGGAAAATACCAGCCTAAGTTTAATTCAGATGACAGGTACGAACTTCG
>JACCZZ010000155.1 GCA_013695715.1 Chitinophagales bacterium
GTGAATTTCGAAATAGCCGGAATATTGTCTCCATTATCTGCTTTTGTTCCGCATATAAGAATGTTGTTATCAGGAGTTTTTACTGCATTGATTTCAATGGATTTGCTGCAGGTAAATGTTTTACCTGCAGCACCGTTCTCACCATAGGTAGAATCGATAGATCCATTGTAAAGTATTTTGTAAAGCACGGGATCGTCCGTGGCTCCGTTGTAGATTACTCCACCAACAATTATTGATGAATCAGCATAAGGGAAAATAAAATAACCTGAACTGATTTGTTGTCCTGTAAACAAATTCACTTCTCCGTTACTGCCAAATGAATTATCAATGGTTCCATCCGTAAGAAGGCGCCAGCACAGGAAACTACTTCCTGCTGATGTTTGAGAATAGCCGGTGATTGCAATTTTTCCATCCGGCATTACTGCTACATCCTGGCCCGCTTCATCACCTCCATCGTCAATGAGGGTAATGCCATTGGATCCAAAACTACTATCGGTAGTGCCATCTTCAAGAAGACGAATTACAAACAAATCACTGTCACTGGTTCCTGTAATTATCAGTTTTCCATCCGGTTGTTGAACGATGCTTAAGGCGAAACTTTTCGGTAGATCATTGAGCAGGACAATACCATTTCCACTAAATGAATGATCACTTGAACCGTTATCCTTGATTCTATGAACAAATGATTGATTGCCATCGGAGCCCGCTATCACAATTTTTCCATCTGATTGTATGATCAAAGAATTATCCGCATTAGGAACACCTACGTTGGTCTCTCCATTTTCACCGAAGCTATTATCGGGTGTTCCGTCTTGTAAGAACCGATACAAATTCATAGAATGAATGCCATAAAAGGAATTGAAGGCTAAAATCAAAGTCCTGTTTGAATCATCTATAGCTATGGACTTTCCGGCATCTTCCTCCAAAACCTTAAGAACTCCCTGGTTGCCAAAAGTTGTATCCCAACTTCCGTCCTCAAGAAGCCGAACCAGGTAAAGTGAGTTAACCATAACTAAAATCTTTCCCTCCTCCGTGAGGGCGATATCCTGCGTGGTTTCATAATTAAAATGTTCAGACAACATAAATTTTCCATTTTCAGCAAAGGTTGAATCTAATGTGCCTGGCTGAGCGAGGGCAACCATTGATAGTAGCAGCGACAGAATAAGAAGAAAGAAGTATGAGTTTTTCAATGGAGAAGGTTTAATTGTTTAATCAGAGGATTCTTTATAATAGTAAATGGGAAAATTGTCGAAACTCACAAACTATAACCAACAGTAATTAATTGGTTTGTTTGAATTTTTATAACCTATTGTATGCTGGTTTCAGATGCTATATGCAATTGCCGCAGGAAGGCAGTCTCATCTATTCAGGCGAGGGTTCTTATTATTTTGTCATAACCCAATTCCTTTAAAAAAAGGTGGTGTTTTGTTTAAATTTTTAGCCGCCCTTGGTCTGATGGAATATTGAATTTTATAAAATCTATTAATACGACATTTAGGAATTTTGAGAGCAGTACGAATATACTAGACCGAAACATCAAATTACAAATAACTTACAATGCTACCAATTCATTGCTCCCAGATATGAAGCCGGAAAAGTGACTTGGCAGAGACTTAATTTCATAACTTTTTTAAATGGAAGTTTCATCAACTATTAAACCACGGTATTACATTCTTGCATATTTCCTGTTACTCCTACTGGTGGTAAGCGACAGAATACTGATTCTCCATCATTTTGCTTTTCAATATACAGATCATGACCAGACTTTGATGTGGTACAGTGCAAAAGAGTTTCTTCATAACAGATTTCACGAGCCATGTTTTTACGGGCAGAATTATAACACCATGATTGAAGGCCTGTTTGCTGTACCATTCATTGCGGTCGGATTGCCTTACCCATATGCACTTCCTTTAATAACTTCTTTTCTGGCTTTGCTGCCCTATTTGTTAATTTCAGGTATTTGTTTGCGGCTAAAGAAATATATTAATGCGTTGCTGATTTTACTTATTCCGCTGATGCTTCCTATTGCATACGGAATGATAACCTCCTTGTCGAGGGGCTTTGTTACAGGAATTGCAATTGCAAGTGTTGCTTGTGTATGTTGTTTTTTTTCAAGAAAAAGATTCGCATGGATATTATTTGGAATGCTCGGTACACTTGCGCTTTGGGTGAATGGCAATTCCAGTCTCATTGTTTTTCCTACGGCAGTTTTTCTATTCCTAAAACACGGAAAAAATATTTTGTTCTATTTTCTTTTTATCGCTGGAATTCTTCCCACAGCTATTTGGATATATTATGCCCATATGTTTTATGTTTTACATCCGGGCTATATTTTTTACAACCCAATCGATTATTCATTTTCGTTTAAGCTTCTTACTGAAAGCTCCAAAAAGCTGGACCTTTTCTTTAATGATGTTATTCCTCTATTTTGGAAAAACGGTTGGCTCATCTTACCTATACTTAGCATACAATCACTAATTCTGCTTTTGCAAAAAAATGCAAAGGGCGCTGCAGGCTTACTTGGCGGATTAATTCTAATTATTATTTCACTTGGTATCTCAAAGGTTCATGAAGGAAATCTGAATATCTTCTATCCGCTTTCGAGAATGTATCTTGGTATTCCGGTTTTGTCAGCACTCTTTATTCCGCAGATTCAGATACGATATAATTCATTCTGGTGGATTGTTTTGTTAAATGTTGGAATTGCAGTTTTCGTTTTTAAAAATCGTCATCCTGATCAATCTATACGGCAAAAACTAAGCATTGAAAATGATGTTATGAGTTTTTATAAGGTTTCTGAAGTGGATGAAAGCTGCATGCAGTTAAGGGAGATTGCTCAGTTGCATAATGTTTCTTTAATTATTTCTCTTGGAAAATTATATGATGAAATGTTCGGCTGTACTTGCCTGTACGATGACTTCCCTGAAACATTGGTTAATTATCATGAACGTCGAACATGGAGGTTTGAAGAAGAAGAGCAGGCTGTTAGAACAAATATCTTATTGGTTGGAAATTACCTGACTGAAAATTCCATATCTCTGCTGAATCATAATCCGAATGTTCAAAAACTGAATTCACCCTCGTGGTACAATGTTTATCTGATTTCAAATAATAAATTACCTACATTAAAGCTTTTGCAAACATTCGAAATAGGTTTTAGAAAGTATAAATAAAACTAATTATCCCTCAGGGTGAGTTATCTGTAAGTTAAGTTTCGGCAGAGAATACGCGGTGTTTTATAGATTGTTATATGAAAATTTCCACGATAGCATTTATTCTTATTCTGCTGATTAATTTCTATTTCTTAATCTGTGTACGGTTGCAGGGTAATAATAATACGAACTGGAAAACTGTGATCTATAGTGATGGCAATGGCTACTATGCTTATCTTAATTCAATATTCATAACAAAAGAATTTGCAAAGCAGGATGCTGCACAGAACTATGTAAATGATACATCATCACGGCCGCCAATCAAATATTTCGCAGGCACTGCAATAGCCTTTTCACCCTTTTTTGCGGCTGGATACTTATACGCACTATTTCGCGGAGAAAATGATAATGGTTATTCATTTCCTTTTCAGATGATGATTGCTTTTGCAGGATTTACTTACCTGGGAGCAGGATTATTTTTCCTGAATAAGCTAATGGACGTGTTTGGAGTAAACGAAGTGGCAAAGGCTGCCGTATTAATTCTCATCACTTACGGAACAAATTTGTTTTACTATGGCATACTTGAACCTTCAATGTCTCATGTATATTCGTTTTCAACAATTACAATTTTTATTTATGCGGCATATTGGTATTTCAGAAAATTCAACCTGGCAAATTTAATTGTTGCTTCAGTAGCTTTGGGATTAACCATTCTTATACGCCCTGCTAATGGAGTAATCATTTGTATGCTTCCTTTTCTCATCGGAAATTGGAATAAGCTTAGAAATTTCTTTCTCAGGTATAGCCATATTTTTTTAATTATGGTAATTGCGGGCATGTTCATTTTGATACAAATGGTATGCTGGCATTTACAGTCAGGTGAATGGTATATCTGGTCGTATGCCGGTGAAGGATTTTATTTCTCAAGGCCAGCAATCATCAATGTGCTGCTGAGCTGGAATAAGGGATTTTTTATATACACACCCTTAACATTTATATCGTGTCTTGGCTTCATCAGATTATATAAACTAAACAGACAAGCTTTTTATTCCATCATCATCACCCTATCAATGGCATTGTATGTAACAGCGGCTTGGTGGTGCTGGAATTATGGCGATTCCTTTGGAATGCGCCCTATGATTGATTTTTATTCTTTGTTCGGGATATTGCTGGGAGTGTTCTTGTCGGGAAGAAAAATTACTGCGCGATTAGCCGCCATGCCGATGGCTTTTTTATTGATTCTTTCAGTAGTTCAAACATATCAGTATTACAATCGGATCATGCATCGTTACAATATGGACAAAGAAAAGTATTGGTATATTTTTTTTAAAACTAATGATCGTTATAAAAATGTTTTAGCAGGAAATGTTGACTTGCCAGGGTACAGCCAGCAATCTCCGGTTTTGATTTATTCTACAAAAAATGATTTTCAAGATCAGTATGCAGGATGGTTTGCACCAAATATTTCAGATGATCCGATTCATAGTGGAGAGAAGAGCTGCCTATTTAATGATAGCGGAGGAGCATTGAATTTTACACTTGATGCGGACAGTATTTTAAAACCAGGAGATCTGCTTTATGTGAAAGCATCGCTCAGAAGATTCGAGTTTGCTGAGCATTCTTCTTCTGCAGCAACTCTTCATGCAAGCATTGAATCAGAAAAGGGTCATTTGTTTGATTATGAATTTCGCATTAATGATCTCCCCGATCAAAATGTCGGACAATGGAAATTTTTTAATTATGCCTTCAACATTCCGGTTCCGAAAGAGCAGTTTCAAACCTTAACTATTCAGATACTGAATCCTGAAAGGCAAAGATTTCTAATTGATGATTTTGAGATAACTGTTTACAGATTATTCCCGCAATCTTTGATGTAACAATTATTAGGTATTATTAACCACGGTGCCCTTGCTGAATCTGGCAAATTACATTCTTCCTTTGATGAGAAAGAAAACTTAATTCTCGATCAAAGTTCAACTTTGAAAACAGACAGGATGTACATGCTCCTTAAAACAGAAAAGCCCTCAATAGAGGGCTTTTCAGGTAAAAAAAATTTAAGGGGTTATGCCAAACGAACGTTTACTGCATTTAAGCCTTTTTTACCTTGTGTTACTTCAAACACCACTTCATCTCCTTCGCGAATGTCCTGAGCCAAGCCGGTAACGTGGACGAAAATATCTTGTCCGGTAGCGCTGTCATTGATAAATCCAAAACCTTTTGTGGTGTTGAAGAATTTTACTTTTCCTTTTTTCATTGTGTAATTAAAATTTTAAGATTAAGGGGATAAAGATACAATAATTCTTTATGAAAGAATTATTTTTAATGCAACTACCCACACACCAATCAAGCTATCAAAGAAGAGGTGCATCAGGCCTAGGAAAAAGTTAGACCTGGTCTATATTTACATAGAGAATCAGGCGAGTAATCGTTGAGAATGCCTTCATTACAGCACTGTATTTTTTGCAACTTTTAATTTTTTTGGATAATCTGTATTATAATTCAGCCCCCTGCTCTCGTGCCGCATCAATGAGGATCGTATAATAAGGTAGCCAACATTGATAAGATTTCTTAGCTCGCACAGCTCCGGTGACACAACGGTGCGCTGATAGAGTTCCTCCGTTTCACGGTAGATCAGCTCCAATCTTTCAAAAGCCCGATTCAAGCGCAGGTTTGACCGAACTATACCAACATAATTACTCATAATATCCTGCACCTCCTGGCGGGTAAAAGTGATCAGCACCATCTCTTCAGGATTGTAAGTGCCTTCTGCATTCCATTTTGGGATACCCTGCTTGAAGGTAACGGTACTCAACTTTTTAATGGCATCAAGATAAGCACGATGAGAGAATACCATCGCCTCCAACAAAGAATTTGATGCAAGCCGGTTTGCACCATGCAATCCCGTAGAAGCACATTCGCCGCAAGCATAAAGGTTTTTTATAGATGTTCTGCCACGATCATCGGTTCTGACTCCACCGCATAAATAATGTGCCGCCGGCACTACAGGAATCATGTCTTTCATGATGTCTATTCCGATAGAATGACATTTTTCATATATGTTAGGAAAGTGCTCAATAAATTTTTTCTTATCGAGATGGCGACAGTCTAACAGCACATAATCTTCTCCGCGCTTTTTCATCTCATTGTCTATTGCACGTGCCACAATATCTCGTGGTGCAAGTGATTTACGTTTGTCGTAGAGGTGCATGAACTCTTTGCCATCCTTCGTCCTCAAGATCGCTCCGAAGCCGCGTATGGCCTCTGTAATCAGGTAAGAGGGATACTCTCCCGGGTGATATAATGCAGTAGGATGAAACTGGTAGAACTCCATGTTCTCCACCTTTCCCTTAGCACGGTAAACCA
>JACCZZ010000160.1 GCA_013695715.1 Chitinophagales bacterium
TGTCCGGATGTTAAGATCCCCTCCTGCTGTTTTTCTGTCACGGGTGTTCTATGTTCACTGGTATCTTTTTCTTTATCCATTGCAAAAATGTTTTTAATTGAAAAATTAATTCATGAGTCAACCTTCCGGCAATTTAAAAGTTTTTATCATTTCAAACAATGGACTGTATTAATTTTTTTTTAACCTTGAAGGAAAAATGAATGGAACTTAAAAGAGTACCACTTCGCAAGCTGCAGAGGAGAAAAATTATTTTCCGTCAATATGCAGTGGAGGTGCTGTTAATACTGCTGGGGGTACTTACAGCAGGTCTTGGCCTTAAGGGGTTTTTAATGCCTTCAGGCTTTCTTGATGGAGGAGTTACAGGAATATCATTGCTCATAAGTCGGCTTACCGGAATAAAGCTTGCGTTACTGATTTTCTGCCTCAACATTCCATTCATCTTCCTTGGCTATAAACAAGTTTCTTTGATCTTTGCTATAAAGACGATGGCAGGCATTGTCGCTTTGGCCTTAGTGATTGAACTACTTCCGTATCCGCCACTCACTACTGATCCTTTGCTTATCTCAGTTTTTGGTGGTGCATTTTTAGGTGCCGGCATTGGCCTCTCCATCCGTGGAGGTGCCGTCATTGACGGAACTGAGGTGCTGGCTATTTATGTAAGCAAGCAATCCACCTTGTCTGTTGGTGATGTAATCATGATCATGAACATCATCATCTTTGGAACGGCTGCTATTTTAATTGATTTAGAAACTGCAATGTATGCGATGTTAACCTATCTCGCAGCAAGCAAAACGGTAGATTTTATCATTACAGGAATCGAAGAATATACCGGAGTAACGATTATCTCAGAGCGAAGTGAGCTTGTACGAAGATCAATTGTAGATAAGTTGGGTCGTGGTGTCACAATCTACAAGGGTGAGCGTGGGTATGGAAGCCAACAGCATGCTGACGCTGAGATCGATATTATTTATACTGTAATCACGCGACTGGAAGTGCAGCGGTTGAAAAATGAAGTTGAAAAAATCGATCCTGATGCATTCATCATTCAACATTCAATCAACGATACCAAAGGTGGTATGGTAAAGAAACGGCCGCTTCATTAAGTATGTGCAATTTTTAAGAAAGCTATGGTTGTTGTTATAATTCCGATTGTGCATTCCTCCTTTAGCAAAATCTTTTTAAAAGATGTACTAAAAACCATTCTGCTACAGAATTTATAACATTGATCTGGTTTCCTTTTTACGGACATTCTGCTATTACGAAAATTTGCAGCTCTTTATTCTTTAATTCATTGTCTAAACTTTCTATGCGACCTTTGCATGCTACCGAATTAATCGGGAAGATTAATCAGAGCACTCATGCTAATTTGGTACATCGTCCATTGTATTCTATTATCCAGTCAATGTTTTCAAGCATATTCTACTAACATGTCAACTGTAAAAGATTCTTCTTATAAATACACCAATCATCTTATTCATGAGAGCAGCCCCTACCTGTTGCAGCATGCTCATAATCCTGTAAACTGGTATGCATGGAACGATGAAACGTTGAAAAAGGCGAGGGATGAAAATAAGTTGTTATTGGTGAGCATCGGATATTCAGCGTGTCACTGGTGCCATGTAATGGAACATGAATCATTTGAAGATGAGAAAACAGCTCAGATAATGAATGAGCACTTCATCTGCATTAAGATAGACCGTGAAGAAAGGCCTGACATAGATCAGGTTTATATGACTGCTGTACAACTGATGACAGGCCGTGGCGGATGGCCACTCAATTGTATTGCCTTGCCTGATGGCAGGCCGGTTTATGGTGGAACATATTTTCCCAAAGAACAGTGGAACGATGTTTTGCTCAATCTCGCCAACCTCTATGAAACAGATCCTGAAAAGGCAGAAGAATATGCCGACAAGCTTACAACCGGCATTCAGCAGGCAGAAATAGTTAAATCAAATACAGAAAAGCCAGAATTCTCGCTCAGCTTGCTGAACGAAACCGTGGCTGCCTGGAAAGGGCATTTCGATACTAAGGAGGGCGGCTCTGACTATGCTCCGAAATTTCCTCTGCCTAATAATTACCGTTTCCTGTTAAGGTATGCACATGAGGTGAAAGATGAGGCTGTGATGAAGCAGGTGGAGCTGTCTTTGCGTAAAATGGCTTTTGGAGGCATCTATGATCAGATAGGTGGCGGCTTTGCGCGTTATTCCACCGATTCACTTTGGAAGGTTCCGCATTTTGAAAAGATGCTGTATGATAATGCGCAGCTTGTTTCCTTGTATAGTGAAGCTTATCAGGCAACGAAGGAGCCTCTATATAAACAGGTAGTATATGAAACGCTCGAATGGGTGAAACGTGAGATGACAAATGAGGAAGGTGCATTTTACTCGGCTCTGGATGCAGATTCAGAGAGTGAGGAAGGTAAGTTTTATGTATGGACAAAAGCGGAGCTTCAGCAGATTTTAGGTTCAGATTTCAATCTCTTCTCCGACTATTATAATGTGAATCGCACAGGCTATTGGGAACATGATAATTACATTTTGCTAAGAGACAAAACAGATGAGGAATTTGCGAAGGAAAACAAAATGGATTTTTCTGCATTGCAGAAGAAAATAGAAGAGCTAAAGGTGAAGATGTTGGATGTTCGTGAAAAGCGTGTTCGTCCCGGACTTGATGATAAAACACTTACCTCATGGAATGCCATGATGATGCGCGGATATGCAGATGCCTACATGGTTTTTGGTGAGAAAGAGTTTTTAGATGCAGC
>JACCZZ010000089.1 GCA_013695715.1 Chitinophagales bacterium
GCCTTTTACACTTCATTAAAATAAATTGAATGTTCTTGAAAAAGTAATATTCTTAAGCTGCAAGTACCTTATTTACAAGCTCTGCGGCCTCCCTCAATTCAATGGCTGAATACACCTTTAACGCTGATTTGTCAATAAGATCTTTAGCAAGCTCTGCATTAGTGCCTTGCAACCTTACGATAATAGGTACATGAATGCTGCCAATACTATGATATGCATCAACTATTCCCTGTGCTACTCTATCACACCGTACAATGCCTCCGAAAATATTAATTAAAATCGCTTTTACATTGTTATCAGAAAGAATGATCCTGAAACCTGCTTCAGTTGTCTGTGCATTTGCCGTTCCTCCTACATCCAGGAAGTTTGCCGGCGCACCTCCCGCAAGCTTTATCATGTCCATCGTTGCCATTGCCAATCCGGCTCCGTTCACCATGCAACCTACATTCCCATCCAACTTAATAAAATTCAGGTTATATTTTCCAGCTTCTACTTCAGCAGGCTCTTCTTCAGTTATATCCCGGAGATCTGCATACCCTGGGTGGCGAAACAGTGCATTGTCGTCAAGTTTTACCTTGGCATCAACGGCAAGAATTCTATTGTCAGCCATCTTTAATGTTGGATTGATTTCAATCAAAGCAGCATCGAGGTTAGTATAAGCCTTATACACGCTGGTTACAAAAGTGACCATGTTTTTATAGGCCTCTCCTGTTAATCCAAAATCAAAAGCAATCTTTCGTGCCTGATAAGGTTGTAAGCCAAGATTTGGATGGATCCATTCCTTATATATTTTTTCAGGTGTCTTCTCCGCAACTGCTTCAATGTCCATACCTCCTTCCGTAGAATAGATAATAACATTCCTTTGCCTCTCCCGATCGAGAAGCATGCTCATGTAAAATTCTTTACGGTCTGCTTCATCGCCCAAATACACATCTTCAGCTATAAGGATTTTGTTGACGCGCTTGCCAGCGGCACCCGTTTGAGGCGTGATTAGCTGCATGCCGAGGATTTGTTCTGCTTTCTCTTTCACCTTATCAAGTGTTGTAGCAACCTTTACTCCACCTCCTTTACCGCGTCCACCCGCATGTATTTGCGCTTTAACTACCCAAACCTGAGCACCACGTTCATGCTTTAGACGCTTGGCGGCATCTACGGCCGCATCTACGGAAACTGCTGCGATTCCTTCCTGAATCGGAACCTCATATTGCTTTAGTAAATCTTTTGCTTGGTATTCGTGGAGATTCATTCGTATTTTAAGAAGCGATCAAAAATACTCGGAATAATCTGAATACTAAAACAACTTAAATGTAAAAAGATGTGCAGGCATATTCATTATCACTAAGAATATTGCAAAAGGTGTTTCTTTGCCTGAAGGATATTGATGATCATCTCTGTAAAACTCAGAATATTATTTGCAAAATTCTAATTGCAAGAAGACACTTATGTTATGACCGTTTATGCTTTGAAATTATATTATGAGTAGCTTCATTAAAGCAGCTAACCTACAAAAAAGTTATGGTGGCCTCCGCATTCTGAAGGGTGTAAATCTGGATATTACAAAAGGTGAAGTGGTTTCCATTGTAGGTCCTTCAGGAGCGGGAAAAAGCACCTTGTTGCACATTCTTGGAACACTCGACAGGGCCAATGAAGGAAAGGTTTGGTATAATGGAGTGGATGTATTTCAATTGAGCAATAAAAAATTAGGAACATTTAGAAATCAATCTATTGGCTTTGTATTTCAATTTCATCACTTGCTTCCTGAATTCACAGCAATTGAAAATGTATCTATTCCTGCCTTAATAGGTCATCGTGACACTAAAGAAACTAAGAAAAAAGCCGAAGAATTACTGAGTTACCTGGGCTTGCAGTCTCGCTTAAACCATAAGCCTGCTGAACTTTCAGGAGGGGAGCAGCAGCGTGTAGCAGTTGCCCGTGCTCTCATTAACGATCCGAAGGTAATTCTTGCCGATGAACCCTCCGGCAATCTGGATTCTGACTCAGCCCGTGATCTGCATCAGCTTTTCTTTAACCTGCGTGAAAAATTAAATCAAACTTTTGTGATTGTTACTCACAATGAGGAACTGGCAAATCTTGCCGACAGGAAGTTGATGATGAGGGACGGTCTGATAGTATCTTAAGCCATTATAGAATTAAGAATACTCTGAGAGAATCACCAATATTATATTTATTTTAGAATTCTTAGTTGTACGTGTTCTTGAGTAAATTGTATGTCTAACAACGAGATATTAAAAAAGTATTGGGGGTATTCTGCTTTTCGCAGATTACAGGAAGATATTATAAACTCTGTAATGGCTGGCAATGATACTCTTGCACTGATGCCTACAGGTGGCGGAAAATCAATGTGCTTTCAGGTGCCTGCCCTTGCAAAAGAAGGAACTTGCATTGTGGTGTCTCCTCTAATTGCTTTAATGAAAGATCAGGTAGCAAATTTAAGGAAAAGAGATATTAAAGCTATGGCAATATATAGCGGAATGACCAAAATGGAAATTGATCAGGCCCTGGATAATTGTATTTATGGCAATTATAAGTTTTTATATGTGTCACCTGAAAGGCTTGCCACTGAGATAATGCAGGTGCGGGCAGCGAAAATGAATGTTAATCTGCTTGCTGTAGATGAGGCACACTGTATCTCTCAATGGGGTTACGATTTTCGTCCACCTTACCTTAAAATTTCATTGTTCAGAGAAATCATTCCTAAAGTTCCGGTGATCGCATTAACAGCAACAGCGACTTCGGTTGTAGTTACTGACATTTGCGAAAAGCTGAAATTTAGGAACAAGCAGATTTTCCAAAAAAGCTTCGAGAGAAAGAATCTCTCCTATTCCACATTATTTGAAGAAAACAAAAATCTGCGGCTGGTTAAAATGCTAGAAAAAGTACCAGGCACCGCAATAGTATACGTGCGTAACAGAAGAAAGACCAGAGAGATTTCTGAATTCCTAGAGAAGAAAAAGATCAGCTCAGATTATTATCATGCAGGTCTCGATCATACCCGAAGGTCGATTATACAAGATGAATGGATGAAGAACAAGGCGCGCGTTATAGTGTGTACTAATGCTTTTGGAATGGGCATTGATAAACCAGATGTTCGAATGGTAGTGCATATGGATGTGCCGGATGATATTGAATCATATTTTCAGGAGGCTGGCCGCGCCGGCAGAGATGGGAGAAAATCTTTTGCGGTTTTGCTTTACAACAACAGTGATCTTATAGAGCTAACCAATCGGCTAACTAATAGCTTGCCTACGGTAGACCAATTGCGAAAAATCTACCAGTCAGTGGCAAACGATTTTCAATTGGCTATAGGATCCGGGGAGAATGTCAGTTTTGATTTTGACCTTGTGAAGTTTTGTAAATCCCATCATTACTCTCCTTTAGAAACCTTGCGTGGGCTGAAGCTGCTTGAGCAGGAGGGATTTATAGCTATTACAGATGCGGTATACATTCCAGCAAGACTCATGATAACAGTTAACAAGGAGGTACTCTATAAGTTTGAAGTTGAGAATCAAAAATATGAACTGCTAATCAGAACATTGCTGCGGTCATATTCTGGAATATTCGAAGAATTTATAATGATCAATGAAGAAGAACTTGCACAATACACAGGCCTTTCACGGGAGCAGGTGATCAAATATTTGGCTGAGCTGCAGCAGTTCCATTTACTACAATATGAATCTCAAAAGGATGCACCCCAAATTGTTTTTACGCTACCCCGAGCAGACAGCGAACAGATGCTTTTTGATATCGCTTTATTAAATCGCCGAAAGCAGGCACATGAATCCCGTCTAACTGCCATGAGGCAATACCTTATAACAGATACTACATGCAGAAGTCAGTTTTTGCTGTCTTATTTTTGTGAAGAAACGCCTGCGCGATGCGGTATTTGCGATGTATGTCTGAAGCGGAATAAGCTTGAGCTTTCAGATTTAGAATTTGAGCAGATCACACAACATCTGGAAAATTTGCTGAGTGCGCAACCTTTTAGCATCTCTGAGATTATTGATCAGACACCAGAACTGCGTGAGCAAAAAGTTTTGCAAACGATACAATGGCTCATAGACAATGATGAATTACATATGAATGAAAAGAATCAGCTTATCTTCCGTTCCTGATATAATCCATAGCATAACTAATGAAAGTAGGGTCTGTACTTTCCAGCCCAATTCCATTATTTACTGGTTACATAAAGTCTGCTGCCCTACTACAGGTTACCATTACTACTTTTGAATCAAACTAGCGAGTGGACCGCATCATTTTTACTATAATCAATGATCTGACCTATGACCAACGCATGCACCGCATTTGCACCTCACTATGTAATGCAGGTTATGAGGTTTTGCTTATAGGAAGAAAATTAAAAGACAGTGTTCCTCTTCAGGATAAGCCTTTCAGACATAAAAGATTAAATCTTTTTTTTACACAAGGGAAAATCTTTTATATAGAATATAATATCCGATTGTTTTGGTATTTGCTGTTTACATCATTTGATGTCGTTTGCGGAATTGACCTTGATACCATCCTCCCATGTTATTTTATTTCAAAATGGAAAAAGAAAAAATGTGTTTATGATGCACATGAATTATTTCCGGAACTGCCTGAGGTAATTGGCAGACCCTTCACTAAAAAAATATGGCTTCTCATAGAAAGATTTTCAGTTTCCAATATTAATAACTGGTATACTGTAAGTAATGGTTTAGCTAATTATTTCTTTAAGCATTACAACAGGAAGTTTAATGTCATAAGAAATCTTCCATTGCTGGATGAACATTTCTCCTTGAATCTTTCTGTAGCGGATAATAGTTTTATATTTTATCAGGGTGCTCTCAATGATGGACGTGGCCTGGAACAATTGATTGATGCGATGGAAGATATGCCATGGAAATTAATATTGGCGGGAGAAGGTGATCTGTCGAACCAGTTACGCAAGCTTGTTGCAGAGAAAAAATTATCGGCGCAAATAGAATTTCTCGGAAGAAAACAACCCAGGGAGCTTAGAGTACTTACAAGTCAATCTTATATTGGCGTGAACCTGCTTGAAAATAAGGGACTCAGTTATTATTATTCTCTTGCTAATAAGTTCTTTGATTATGTACAGGCTGGCATACCTGTAATCACCATGAAATTCCCTGAGTATGAGAAATTAAATCAGGAGTATGAGGTGGCATTACTCATTGATGATCTTAAAAAAAGCACCATCAAAAACGCTATTCAGAAGCTGTATTACAACAAAGATTACTATTTTCGTCTGCAGGAAAACTGTTTGCGCGCAAGGCTCGAATGGAACTGGCAGAAGGAAGAGCAAAAATTGCTTTCTTTCTACCAACAATTGCAATGAGTCATCAGCTACACATCATCTCATTCAATATTCCTTATCCACCCGATTATGGCGGAGTGATGGATGTCTTTTATAAGATCAAGGCTCTTTTTGATCTTGGTATAAAAATTAATCTGCATTGTTTTGAATATGGACGCAAGGAGGCAGAGGTTCTAAATCAACTGTGTGACAATGTATATTATTATAAGCGTGAGCACAGCTTCCGCGACTTTACCTCATCTACTCCCTATATTGTTAAGACAAGAAAATCCAGCGAACTTTTAAACAACCTTACTGGTGATGATGCTCCAATTTTGTTTGAAGGTTTGCACACCTGCTATTACCTCGACCATGATGATCTGAAACACCGCACTAAAGCAGTGCGCATGCACAATGTGGAATGGGATTACTATCGTCACCTTAGTAAAAATGAAAGCAGCATGATCAGGCGGTTTTATTTTTTTACTGAATCTATTAAACTGAAAAATTTTGAAAAAATATTATCCTCTGCAAACCACCTTCTTCCAATATCGAGAAATGATTATGAATACCTAAATAAAAAATTTGACAACGTCATGTATATGCCTGCGTTTCATCCAAACGAGGATGTTCTCTCACTTGGTGGCAAAGGCGAATATATATTATACCATGGAAATTTGGCGGTTGTGGAAAATAACCAGGCCGCTCTGTTTCTTGTTAGTAAAATCTTCAATGACCTGAATCTTAAACTCATCATTGCTGGTTCAGAACCGTCAACAATGCTTGTAAATGCTGTGAAGAATAGCACGAATGTGGAATTTCGGATTGATGGAGGAGAGGTGGAGATGATGCGTTTGATTCGAAATGCACACATCAACTTGTTACCTACTTTCCAGAATACAGGCACAAAACTGAAGTTGCTCAATGCACTTTTCAATGGCAGGTTTGTAGTTGTAAACACACCTATGATAGAAAACACAGGTCTGGAAAACCTTTGCATTATCCGCGATACAACAGAGGAAATAAAGCAGGCATTACAACAGTTTATGTCAGTACCCTTTGAACTGGGAGAAGCTGAGAAGCGTCGCCATGTTATGGCTGAGTTGTATTCAAATAAAAAAAATGCAGGCAAGCTAATGTCTCTGTTTTTTAATGTAAGCCAGATTAATCAGGCTGTTTCATAAACAGAGGTATCCAGCACTCTTCCGTTTTCGCATTTCAAAGTACGGGAGGGAATTTTCTGAATCGTCATGAAATCATGTGAAGCAATAAGCACTGCTGTGTTCGATTCTCGGCTTATTTCCATCAGTAATCGCAGAATTTCATCTGACGTATCAGGGTCAAGATTGCCTGTTGGCTCATCGGCAAGAATAAGCTCAGGGTGATTTAGCAATGCCCTTGCTATTACAACCCTTTGCTGCTCTCCTCCTGAAAGCTCATGAGGCATCTTGAAGCCCTTTGTTTTTAATCCTACCATGTCAAGCACTTCAGCAATCCTGCTTTTCATTTTAGATGAGCTTTTCCAACCGGTTGCGTACAAAACGAAGCTTAGATTATCTTCTATGCTTCTATCTGTGAGCAACTGAAAATCCTGAAAGACGATGCCTAAATTTCTTCTAAGGTATGGCAGCTTTCTCCATGTGAGCGCCCGCAAATCATGACCTGCCACAAAACCCTGCCCTGAGGCTAACGGCAGGTCTCCATAAAGAACTTTTAATAAGGAACTTTTGCCACTACCTGTTTTGCCGATCAGGTATACGAATTCACCTTTTCTGATAGTGATGTTTACGTTACTTAAAATCAGCGTTTGCTGCTGATAAATTACTACATCCTTTAGCTCAATGATTACCTGGTCTTCCATTTTTCTTCACATTAGATCAGTTCTATAGAATGTTTTTATTAGATCTGAATTTTTTTCATTCTTCCAAAGGGAAGGGATTCAATAATCCTTTTCATCTCCACCTGTTTTTCTCCTAATCCTATTTTCTTTAAAGCCTCTTCTGGTCTGTCTGCCCTGAAATATGCCAACAACGTAAATTGATCATCCCGTATTTGAATGTAGTCAGGAATTTTAACTTTCCCACGTATCTTCATGATATACATTTCAATTCAAAATTCGATAAGAGAATCGTAATGTAAAAATCATTTTGTTACAAGTTATCCCCATAAAACTTTAAATAAAGCAGCCAACAAATTGCTTACAGTCAAACGCTATTAATTGTCCCTTTCACATTAACAAAATAATAATTCTATTAGATTGGTAGATTTATTAGGAAGCTACTAAAACAACTACTATCTTTCACCGCCAAACGAGCCTAAATACAACCGGTTTTAATCAATCCTCTTTCCCCTAACTTTCAAACTATGGCCTATGGTCTCCAAACTCAACTCTCCCGAAATACTTCATTTTCTAATCATTGTAACTCTGGTGCTGGTTTCAGCGCGCTTCCTGGGAGAAGTTTTTCGTAAGTTTAACCAGCCTGCAGTCATCGGGGAGATACTTGCGGGCATAATTCTGGGTCCTTCCCTTATTGGTACTTATTTTCCAGGATTTTTTGACGCTATCTTTCTTGTTCAGCCAAAAGCCTACTCTGCTTTTGACGGATTGTCGAACGTAGGCATCATCATCCTCATGTTTGTTGCCGGGCTTGAAGTAGAACTTGGTAAAATTCGTAAATATGGAAAACATGCTGCCTCTATAAGTTTGGCGGGCCTGATTTTTCCTTTTGCGATTGGCTTTTTTACCGTATGGTTCTTCTATGGATATCTTTTCAACAATCCAACGGATAATAAGCTCATTCCAGCAATGTTTTTTGGAACAGCGCTTTCTATCACCGCTCTTTCAGTGTGTGCGAAGATTCTTATGGATCTCAACATTTTGAAAACCAAGATTGGAATGCTTACCCTTACCGCTGCTATGATAGATGACTTTTTCGGATGGATATTGTTTTCCATCATTCTTCAACTAATGAATAAAGAGGGAGAAGGAGGTTTCGGTTCAGTATTAATGATATTATTGTTTGTGGCAGTACTTATGACGGCGGGCAAATGGGCTATAAATAAGATACTTGAATTTTCAGAGAAACATCTAAAACAGCCCGGTGGATCAATTACTGTTGGCATCCTGTTATGCTTTATCGGTGCTGTGTTTACAGAATATTTAGGCATTCGCGGAGTATTTGGCGCCTTCCTTATGGGTGTAGTTGTAGGTGATTCTAAATATTTTAAGGAGAAATATCAGGATATCCTTCATCAGTTTATCGTTAATATTTTCGCTCCGCTTTTTTTTGCATCCATTGGGCTGCGCATAAATTTCATCGAGAACTTTCATCTCGGGGTAGTAGCTTTTATTCTATTGGTAGCCTGTATTGCAAAATTGGTTGGTGCCGGAGTTGGTGCACGCATAGGAGGTTTAAAAGCCAATGAATCAATGGCGGTGGCTTTTGGAATGAATGCACGTGGTTCAATGGAGATTGTGCTTGGGTTACTCGCTCTGCAAGCCAAGATCATTGATGAACGAATATTTGTAGGATTGGTCGTAATGACGATGGTGACTATTCTTATAGCCGGACCTATGATGAAATTTTTCTTACAAAGACACCACACGATTCATGGAGAAGAAGTGATTACAAAGAAAGTGATAGCTTCTCCTCATCCGGCCATAGCCGAAAACGACCTTACTCTTTAACAGTCAATGATGTTGCAATAATCCAGTATCACTGACATTAGTCATTATCATTATTCGATGGGGATGAGGAGGGAATTAGCAAATCCGCTTTTGACCTTGGCTTTTTAGCTATGAACCAATTGAAGTTTTTTAGCTTCGATTCTTCCTTGGGAAACTGGTTAACCGGATATAAGGAAGCATCCGGCTCCGTGAGGAAATAGATGCGGCCGACCTTGCGATCATCAGTGAAATAGATCACCATATTGCTGCAGATTGCTTTGTTCACTCCTATGTAAGCATTGCTGTCGTCTTTTGCATAATAGATGCTTTCTCCATTGCCTTCCACCTCCATCCGTTGCAACTGTCCCTCATTAAAAAAACCATGCATGTCTTTACCCTGAACCTGATTGTAAAGTCCCGTATCAGCCTGATTAACAGCTAAAGCATTTTGTACTAAATCCATCTTATACAATTTATCATTCTTTAAAAGCATCCGCATGGTATCAGCACTTAACTGATTTTCATCTACCCACAATATTGGGTCGTAATACAACCGGAATATAGAATCTTTATAACTGAAAAAAATAGAATCACAAACTCCCTGAAGATCACTCTTAAAAATTTTAACATGGTAATAGGCTAACATATTCCTGTATCCCCCCGTGGTATCTTTATATGAAAGGAGGGTATCAGCGGCAATGAATAGCGAATCATTATCTACTACAGTAATCAACATGGCGTTTTTAGTAGCAATTACACGATTACCATTTTCAAAGTATTGGGCAAAATTACCCACCATAGATACCTTAGATGATGTATCTGCCCATCGAATATGAGAGCGTGCGTATCCGTAACCTCTGGTGCGCTGATAAAAGATAGTATCTGCTTTTAATTGTTGAGAACCACTATTGAGACGGGCGTTTTTTTCAAATTGGGCAATATCAAATTGCGTGTTATAATATCCTCCTTCGCAATACACATTGAAGGAATCAGATTCAATTATTGTGGGAGCAATAAAATATGCAGTCCGTGAGGCTGTATTAAACTTCAATGTATCAGTCGAAAGAACATAATCGGGATGGGTGAGCTTTACCTCCGTTTTAAAATACACGTCAGCAGTGTTTGCATAGTAGTAACCTCTCTGGCTGGTGAGCACTGCCGAATCATTTATAAGAGTTCCTCCTTTCAAATAGAAACCAATATCTGTATTTAGGTCGTAATCTAATTCATCCGTAGTAAGCACCATACGTGCATCAGTAAGCCTTACATTTTTATTAAGCTTCGCTTTCTTAAGAGTTCCATCATAATGAAGTGTTTCACCATATATATTTATGGTATCACCTTGTTTTATGTGCACATTACCGAATGCATCCACTATATTCTCATCAAAATAGAAATCTGCGCGGTCACAAAATAAGGTTACATCATTCTGCTGGAGTTGAACATTGCCTATGAGCTTGCGAACGGCCGCTGCGCCTTCTTCATTGTATTGCAGTTCCTCAGCGTTAATAATTTCTATCGGTTCACCTGTTTGGGAGAAAGCCTGTGTATCAAGAAGAATGAATAAAATAACAAAGAGGAATGGTTTCATTCCCGTTCAGTGGTGGACCAAGAATAAATTATGTCGCTTATCAGGAAGGTCATACTCATCAAGTTGAATTTCTGCGAATACAGAATAAGTGTGCCAATTATTTGCCAATAGAATCTTTGAGTGATTTATCCTTTTTACCGAAGACGGAAAATTGCAGATATCGTCCGGGATGAGCTTTTAAATCTACGAGTAAAGCATCTAGCGATTTAGAAGATGTCTCCAGATTTCTATATAATTTCTCATCATTCAATAGCAAACCCATACTTCCTTCACCCTCACTAATCTTATTCATTACCTCACTCACTTCCTTAAGCGATTGCTGAGCCTGATCGATTGTTTCATTTATCTTATTTCTTTGGGACGAATCAGTCACCACTTCTAAATTGTGCAGGATTACATTTACCTGTTCCTGATTGCTATTAAGATTAGATGTTATAGATTCAACATTTGCGAAAATGCGGTCAAGACGATTTACATTATTGTGCAGCATGGCATCTACCTTCGAGGTTGACTGATTCACATTACTCAATGTGCCGGCAATACTCTCAATACTTTTACGAAGATTTTTTTTGGTCTCGCTGTTAAAAACGCTTGTTACTGATTGCAGTGCAGAGTCAAGAGAGGCAATCAATGCTTCTGCCTGTGATTGAACTCCGTGAAAACCGTTGCGGCCTATGCCTGCTGTGATCGTATCATTCTTCTGATAGTATACAAGTGAATCAGTGAAATTTAATTGGATGGCCTTAGCACTGATTATGTCTGGATTAACAACAGTGGCCGTAGTACCCAATGGAATTTTTAAATCACGATTAACTGCTATCGCGACGACAATTTTTCCGCTGTTGTCGTTTGCCAGGGTGATACCGCTCACTTGACCTACATTCATGCCTTTATACATTACCTGACCTGCTGGGGCAATACCTCCTGCATCATCATAGCGCACATAATAATTGATTTCCTTGCTAAAAAAATTCTTACTACGCAGCAAATTATATCCCACCACCAATAATACAATGGCAACAGTTGCAAGCACCCCCACCTTTATTTCATTCGATATCTTCAAGCAGAAATTTTAATCGTTAAAATAAAGGATAATCGCTAAGACTCAGGTGGGCGAGCGAATCCTTTTTTCAGGGTTTTTTAAAATGATTATGATTGTTTAAGTTAATAACATTTAACAGAACCAAAAAATTAATAAAATATCAGAGTTTAATTGAAACTCTTACGGCAACTGATTAAGAGGAATGCGATTGCCCTCTTT
>JACCZZ010000161.1 GCA_013695715.1 Chitinophagales bacterium
GTTTTGGGGTGATAAAAAAGCGCTCACCAAGAAGCTCATCTTTATAAGTTGCACCGAGTTTATGCAGCAAAGAAGGCAATTCCATGGTTCCGAAATATGCATCTACTTCGGGAATCTCTTCTTCCAATTGGTTCTTATACCGCTCACTCAAACATCCTGTAACATAGAGTTTATCAATGGCTCCCTCATTTTTTATCGATGCATATTCTAAAATAGTATTGATCGATTCTTCTTTCGCACGGTCAATAAATCCGCAAGTATTGATAATTACAATTTCACTGTCGTTCTTTTCTCTTTCATGAGAAACTCTGAAGTTATTCGCTTTTAACTGACCCATCAAGACCTCTGAATCCACCATGTTTTTTGAACAGCCAAGGGTTATAACATTAATTTTAGGCTTGTATGGTTTCGTTCTCATGGTTAAATATCAATTGCCTTCAAAGAGAGAGTCTACAAATTCTTTTTTATTGAAGACTTGCAACTGATGTATTTTTTCTCCAACACCAATGTACTTAACAGGAATTTTGAATAAGTCTGCAATACCAATTACTACACCACCCTTTGCTGTACCGTCTAATTTCGTTAACGCAATGGCTGTAACATCTGTTGCGGCTGTAAATTGTTTTGCCTGTTCAATTGCATTTTGGCCTGTGGATGCATCGAGTACAAGCAACACTTCATGGGGTGCATCAGGTAAAACCTTTTGCATAACCCGCTTTATTTTGCTCAGCTCATTCATCAGATTAACCTTATTATGCAGCCTCCCTGCTGTGTCAAGAATTACTACATCAGAGTTGCGTGATACACCTGATTGAACAGTATCAAAAGCGACAGCAGCGGGATCTGCTCCGGAAGCATGCTTGATGATAGGAACACCGGCACGGTCGCTCCAAATGGTGAGCTGATCTACTGCTGCAGCACGAAACGTGTCGGCTGCTCCAAGCAGAACATTTAATTTCAGTTGTTTAAACTGGTTTGCAAGCTTGCCAATAGTTGTTGTTTTACCAACCCCATTCACCCCTACAACCATGATCACGTAAGGATGCTTGCCAGCAGGAATGGTAAAATCCTCTGCTTCTTCTCCTGTGTTTTCGCCAAGTAGCTGAATGATCTCTTCTTTCAATATACGGTTTAGATCAGAAGTATTTAAATATTTATCCCTTGCAACCCGGTCTTCCAGCCGTTTGATGATCTTGACTGTTGTATCAACACCCACATCAGAGGCGATCAGTGCATCTTCCACGTCATCAAGCGCCTCATCGTCAACTTTTGATTTGCCCGCTACAGCCTTGGCAATTCTGGAAAAAAAGCCCTCCTTTGTTTTTTCAAGTCCCTTGTTAAGGTCTTCCTTCTTTTCCTTGCTAAAGAATTTGAATAGCGCCATTACCGTACAATAGTTTGTCCGGCACAATGGCCGCGATTAGATGTAAGCTTGATTAAAAGATCATAAACCATACAGAGTTCTTTTATTTCTAGATAACAAAAAAAGCTTCTCCCTTGATGAGAGAAGCTTCATTTTTTATCCATCAATTTTCTATTGACCAGGGTGAGCGATAAACTCTTTCACTTTATCCTTATGAATTATCTTTTCTTTAAAAACATAAGCACCTGTTTTAGGTGAACGCTCCGAAACTATAACACGTACAAAAGCCTTGGAAGCGGCTGATTGGGCAGCATCCTTTACCACCTTTGCGTTTTTAGAAGTTTTGCCTGCATCTTTTGCCATGGTAGCGATTATTTAATTTCTTTATGAATGGTGTATTTCTTTAAGGTTGGATTAAATTTCTTTAACTCAAGCCTGTTGGGTGTATTCTTTTTGTTCTTTGTTGTTACATACCGCGAGGTGCCGGGCATGCCACTGGTTTTATGCTCAGTACATTCCAGAATCACCTGCACCCGGTTTTCTTTCTTTGCCATTGTTTTAGCTTTTCTCTTTTAAACTGCTATTGCTTTTCCTTTCATCTTCATTTCTTTCAGAACAGCAGAAATACCTTTTTTATTGATGGTACGGAGCGCGCTGGTAGATATTTTTAATTCAACCCAGCGATCTTCCTCAGGTATATAAAATCTTTTTTTCTGAAGATTGGGCATAAACCTCCGGTTCGACTTGATATTAGAGTGAGATACCTTATGCCCCGACATGGATTTCTTACCTGTTACTTCACACACTTTCGACATGACTGTAAAATTGAAATGGACGGCAAAGATAATATAACTTTCTCTTTTGCAAAGCAGAATGCTATCTCTGGTGATTGTTAGATAAGAATGCTTTTTGCCCGCCTATGGTTTGTTTGAGATTTTACGTCTTTTAAAGGTGCATTTTTTCCTTTTTCCCCAATAGCTCTTCTTTTGTTTCCACATGTTCGGGATCAGGAACGCAACAATCAACAGGGCAAACCGCTGCGCACTGGGGTTCTTCATGAAACCCCACACATTCGGTACATTTATTAGGAACGATATAGTAGATGTCTTCGGCAATAGGCGGGAAACGCTGATCTGCATCCACCACTGTTCCTTCTAACAGGGTAACTGCTCCTTTAATGGTCGTTCCATCCGCAACTGCCCATTCAGCACCTCCCTCATAAATTGCATTATTCGGACATTCAGGTTCACATGCGCCACAGTTAATGCATTCTTCAGTAATTCGGATTGCCATAGTTCTTAGTTTTGCGTGCTTCAAAAATAAAAAGAAAGCAGTTGATTGAGCACACAGTTGATTAATTGTTAAAAATAACGAATGCGGTTATTATGTTCCTTTAGAAGTTGAAAAGCGAAAAGAGACAAACTGCATGAGAAGTCAGGAAAAGGAAAGTAAATGAATCTTCAAAAAACGATAATAACACTGCGAGAACTTGGGGAACTAATGAATCCTGAGCTGCCGGAGGTGCAGGCTATTGCAGAGCGTGCATACCAGCATAACAAATGGTTTACCTCTGAGAATGTTTTTCTGATGCTTAACCAAATTCGACAAAATTTTCTTTGTCCCGAAAAACTGCAACCATGGCTGTCAGAATATTCTTTTGAGAAACAGCAGGCCCAAAAAAATGTGGGTATTGTGATGGCGGGCAATATTCCGCTGGTAGGTTTTCATGATCTGCTTTGTGTGATGTTGTCGGGTCATAAGGCGCTGATAAAGCTCTCTTCTAAAGATGACATATTGCTTCCATGGGTACTGAAAAAATTATTCAATATTGATGAATCGTGGAAGCATTCGATAGCTATTGCGGAATTGTTGAATGGAATGGACGCAGTTATCGCAACAGGCTCAAAAAATTCATCACGTTATTTTGAGTATTATTTTTCAAAGTACCCCCACATTATCAGAAAAAACCGGGGGTCGATTGCAATACTAAATGGGAATGAATCAAGTGCTGATTTGCAAAAATTAGGTAAAGACATTTTTACCTACTTCGGACTTGGTTGTCGCAACGTATCCAAATTGTATGTTCCGAGACATTATTCCTTTGATCTTTTTTTTGATTCAATTGGGGGTTTTAGCAATATGATCAACCACA
>JACCZZ010000251.1 GCA_013695715.1 Chitinophagales bacterium
GGTTTATCTTTCACGAAGCAAAGAGTCTTTGAAGCATAGGATTTTGTAAGAATAGCCCGTAGCTGTTACTACAAGTGAATCGGTTTTCATCGCAATGGCTTTAATGTGACCGGAACTGTCGCTAAAAACACGTTCACCAGTAAGTTTGTTAATCACTTGTACATGAATGATGGGCTTGCTGCTCATCGAGTCAATGGTGAATGCTGAAATTTCAATAACCTTGCCTTGTGCTTGTGTATGATGATTTGTTAAAAGTGAATAGAGAAGAATACAGTAAATAAGAAATGATATCTCAAACTTAGAGCTAGGCATAATAGGGTAGTGGAAATAACGCAAATTTTCAACAGTAAGTCTTGACTGAAAATCGTTCAAGTTAAGCGTGAATATTTGCAACCCTTACAAACCTAACGTTTCCTGTATTTACGAATATAGAAGCGAAAGGCAAACCGCTTCCGTTCCTTTAGGTATTTAAGATTCATATCATTTGCATAGGCTTCACGCTCAAAAATTATATTAAGATATGCAGTATGGTGGTCGGGAAAGATAAACCTGTTACGAATGTAATTAAGGAGATAAAGGATATAGAAAGGTAAAATCAACAGTTCGAGTTGCTGACGATGATGGATGCGCTCGTGATTCATAATTACTAAATCTTCAGTAAATATTTTATTTTGAAAAATGATAAAGGGGAATAATGCAATTCCGCGTACATGCAATTTTCTATATATAAATACGAAGGGAAACTTCAAGGCTTTACCGTGTGCAGGATATAAAACAAAATAGAATTAGCTACTGTCATACAAACAGATATAATCCTTTACACCTCCATCTTAAATATAACAAGGCCGCTCATTAGTTTAGGTTCGAACCAGGTTGATTTTGGAGGCATCACTTCTCCCATATCTGAAACCGCGAACAGTTGCTCCATGGTAACAGGAAATAATGAAAACGCAACAGCAGCTTTGCCTTTTATTACTGGCTTCTCAAGCGCCGATAAGCCTCTTATTCCTGGTACAAAATCTATGCGCTTATCTAATCTTGGATCTTTAATTCCGAGAATTGGTGCAAGAACATTTTGCTGCAAAATAGTAACGTCTAAGGATCCAATCGGATCTATTATAAATGTTCCATCTTTTGATTTTAATTTAAACCACTTGTTGCCGAGAAACATTCCAAAGCGGTGTGGCTCGTGTGGATCATAGGGTGTACGACTGGCTTCCCTCACCTCAAATTTTTCATTCAGCTTTTTTAAGAAGTCCCTTTCAGAAAGACCATTAAGATCCTTTACAACCCTGTTGTAGTCGAAGATTCGTAGCTGATTTGATGGAAACAGGCAGGTGAGAAAATAATTATAATCTTCAAACTGCGTCTTCCCACTCCATTCTTTTTCCATCTGCTGCGCATATAATGCAGCTGCAGCAGCACGATGATGTCCATCGGCTATATATGTCACCGGAACTCTCTGGTCAAACAATTGACGCAATTGCTCAATGATTTGTAAATCGCTAACGATCCAAAGTTGCTGCAGAACACCTAAGTCAGAAGTGAAATTATATTCAGGTTGTCTGCTTTTTGTGATAGAGGCCACCAGATTGTCAATATCCCTTATGGCAGGGTAAGCAAGGAAAACAGGATTTGAGTTAAGCCGTGTACTTTGAATATGAAGCAGATTTTCTATTTCTTTCTCTGATCTGGTATGCTCATGTTTTTTAATCTTTCCTTCAAAATAATTTTTTAAGTTCAGGCAAGAAATCAATCCTGTTTGGGTGTGGTTATCCAAAGACAGACGGTAAATATAAAAGCAAGGGACCTTGTCTCTTATCAGGATGCCTTCGTCACACAACTTATTAAAATAAAGCTTTGCATGTTCGAATAGCTGCTTTTCTGTTTTTGATGTTTGTTCAGGGAAATCAATCCGTGGCTTTACCACATGCGCGAATGAGTAGGGATTTTTTTTTGCTGAATCACGACGTTCAGGCTCACTCAGCAGGTTATTTGGATTTAAGGCCACCTTAGCCGCAATATCAGGTCGGGGTCGGTATCCCATAAAGGGTTTAACAATCACATCTAAAATTTAAAATTCATAATAATATCTACCACCTCTTTGCCAATGCGTTCCTGAGCCTCTCTGGTAGATGCTCCTATGTGCGGCGTTAACGAAACACGTTCGTGCTGTAATAATGCTATATTTTTCGTTGGTTCTTCTTCATACACATCAATTCCTGCATATGCTACTTTGCCGGAGTTCAAGGCATCAATCAATTCTGATTCCTTGATTGCGCCACCTCTTGCACAATTAATGATCCCAACACCATCTTTCATCATTGCAAATTCTTTTTCAGAGATCACCTGCGATGAACCTGCGCTATGAACAGTTATAAAATCACTTTGGCTAATAATATCTTCTTTAGTAGAGGGACTTACTGGAACAGAGGTCTTTATTCCGTTCATAAAAATTAGCTCCAGCACCCATTCACGTGGGTAAAGATCATATGCAAGCACATTCATACCACAACCCAAAGCAATCTTTGCGGTGGTTTGGCCGATGTTACCAAAGCCAATAAAGCCTAAGGTCTTTCCCTTCAGTTCTGACCCTTTTGAAAACCTTTCTTTCAATATTTTAAATTCCTGCTCTCCGTGCAATGGCATTTCACGATGTGATTGTGGCAGGTAGCGAACCAGCCCAAACAAATGTGCAAAAACCAACTCTGCAACAGATTGGGATGAGGCGAGCGGCGTATTCCTTACAGAGATACCTTTGCTTTGGGCATAATCAACATCAATGTTGTCAAGTCCCACCCCTCCACGTATTACCAGCTTTGTTTGAGACATCACATCAATTAATGGCTTCCTCACCTTTGTTGCGCTGCGCACTGTAAGCACATCAAATTCATTGATGCGTGATGCCAGCTCATCCTGTGAGATTTTAACATCCTGCACTTCATAGCCTCCTTTTATAAGATCTGCTTTAGCAGCGGCTTCTATTCCATCATTCGCAAGAATTCTTATCATGTTTCCTTTTCGATGGGCACGAAAATAGAGCTTAACGATTTAAATAAAATCTTATCATGAACAAATGTCTCATAAGGTTAAGGCATCATGCACCCCGTCACCTGAA
>JACCZZ010000171.1 GCA_013695715.1 Chitinophagales bacterium
TAAAGTAAGCTCAGGTTCATCGGCGAATGCTGCCATTTCATAGTAATATGATGCAGCGCTCCAGTCAGATTCAATGAATATTTTATTTGAATGATATTGCTGGTGAGGAATGTGAATTGTTTGCTCATTTCGTGTATGGTCTATGCCGAAATGTTTCATCAGCGATAGGGTCATTTCAATGTAGGGCTGTGAAACAATTTCTCCTTTAAGTTCTAAGGTCAATCCATTCTTCAAACAGGGAGCTATCATAAGCAGCGCAGAGGCAAACTGACTGCTGATATTTGAGTGAACTGCTACCCTTCCGCCCCGTATTCTTCCACCCGATATTTTCACCGGAGGAAAATTTTCTTTTTCAATGTACTCTATCTGAGCACCCAGTGCACGCAACGGATCAACCAGGTCCCCTATGGGGCGTTGCTTCATCCGATCACTGCCAGTAAGAATCCATTCACCTTCGTTTAATGCAAGATAGGCGGTTAGGAATCTGAAGACAGTCCCGGCATCATGAGCATCAATTGTTGTTTCAACTGTAGTAAGTAATTGCGTTAAAACTTTCGTGTCGTTTGAATCAGAGAGGTTTTTCTTATCAATATCTTTACCCATCAAAGCTTCAATGATCAATACACGATTGCTAATGCTTTTCGATCCGCTAAGATGGATTTCGCCACTTAACTTCCTGTTCTCCTTTCTAATCCTGTATATCAATAAGTTTATTTTGCCACTATATTAAGACAAGAGAAAATTACTATGATTTCGAAGCCTTAGATTATAGTGATTTCTCTACATTATAACACTCTTCTATAAAATGGAATGACTGAAGAATAATGTCTTCATCTGCTGTAACATTAATTATTGGCATTCCGATATCTTTTAATAAGGCAAATTGAATTTGCCCGTCTCTATTTTTCTTGTCTTGTTTCATCAGCGTTATCAACTCATTATAGAAAGCTTCAGGTACAATAACAGAAGGGAAATGATTGGTAATATAGGAAGCCGCTTTTCTCGTTTTCTTTTCAGCCAATCCACATATCATATGTGAAAGATATAATTCACCTATCATTCCCGCGGCGACACAATATCCATGAAGAGCATCTACATTATTATTCAAAAGATAAGTTTCAAGGGCATGACCAATGGTATGACCAAAATTCAGAATCTTACGCAATCCTTTTTCATAAGGATCGGCTTTTACAACTGAAAGCTTAAACTCACAGGATTGCTGAACTATCTTTTTCCAATTAACGGAAGAAAGATTTTCAATTGAGTATATTTTTTTCCAGAACTTTCCTCCATCAAGCAATGAATGCTTCACTACTTCCGCAAATCCGTTTACTATTTGTTCAGCAGGGAGAGTTTTTAGAAATTCCGGATTCACAAAGATTGCTGCCGGATCTTTAAATACTCCAATCTGATTTTTATAGTTTGAGAAATCAATTCCCTGTTTTCCACCATACGCTGCATCTGCCTGGCTAAGAACTGTGGTAGGAACCTGAATAAAATCAATGCCCCTTTTATAGGTTCCAGCGGCAAAACCCCCAAGATCGCAACCCATACCGCCGGCAAGATTGATAAGAACTGACTTGCGATCTGCACGGTGTTCGGTGAGCTGCTCCCAAACCTGCTGCACAGTTTCTATGTTTTTGAAAGCCTCTCCTGAAAAGATTTCAATTACTGTAGCATTCCGTAGAATTTCTATTCCTTTTAACAATACGGGCAAGCATAAATTAACTGTATTGTCATCTACCAGAATGAAATGCTGAGAATATTTCTTCCTGCTAAGTAGTTTAGAAAATTCTTTGGAGAAGTTATTTAAATAGATCTTGATAGAGTTCTTTTTGATGAAAGTATATTTAATGATAAGGCAATTGAGGCTGTATCTTAACCACGTTTAAAAATGCAATCCTTTCATCAGAGCAAAAAGCAATTGAAATCGCTTTTAATAAACATGAAATGAACCTGGAAGCTCTTGCTGTTAAGTAACTGGCTGTTCGATTTTCCTTGTCAAATTCATTACATCTACCTGTGTTCTGATAGATTCATCATGTATGAGCACATAAAGCGCTTTCACGAAATCGCGCGTTAACCCCATCGTCTCTCCCAAGTCAAGTGCCTTTTTTAATATCTCCTCCCACCTGCTCACCTGAAACACAATGATGTTATTATCGCGTTTCCATTCGCCTATCTCTTTTGAAAGCAACATGCGGGAAGAAAGCGTCTGCAGCAATTCCTCATCTACCTCATTTATTTTATCACGAAGTTCCTGAAGACGCGACCGCTGGTCCTCTTCAAGCGGATTGCGTATTACCAGGTAAGAGATGATTTCAAACAACCTATCAGGTGTTATCTGCTGTCGTGCATCACTCAGCGCCCGCAAAGGATCGTTGTGCGTCTCAATCATCAACCCATCATAATGCAGATCCATTGCCTTTTGGGCAACAAAGGCTGTGAGATGGGTGTTGCCACAGATGTGACTCGGATCGCAAATAAGAGGCAGCTCAGGGCACATGGTTTTTAATTCAATCGCCAAATCCCATTGAGGCTGGTTGCGATACATGGTAACCTCATATGAATGAAAACCGCGATGAACAGATGCGAGCTTTTTTATCCCTGCCCTGTTGATGCGCTCCAATGCCCCGATCCAAAGCTGAAGATCAGGATAGGCGGGGTTTTTCACCAGCACAGGCACATCAACTCCTTTTAAAGCATTGGCAAGCTCCTGCACTGAGAAAGGATTCACAGTAGTTCGAGCACCAATCCAAAGAATGTCTATGCCTGCCTTCAATGCTTTTTCAATGTGCATCGGATTGGCAACTTCGGTGGCAAGCAGAGCACCGGTTTCTTCCTTAACTCTTTTCATCCAATCGAGACCGATAACTCC
>JACCZZ010000302.1 GCA_013695715.1 Chitinophagales bacterium
TCCAATCCACCTTCACCCGCTCGGAGGTTAGTGAATCAATAGTCTTCCCAACATAATCAGGCTGAATAGGCAGTTGCCTGGTAAAACGGCGATCAACCAGCACAAGCAATTCTACTTTTGCAGGTCGCCCGAAGTCAAGCAATGCATCCATTGCTGAACGAATGGTTCTGCCGGAAAATAATACATCATCAATCAGAACTACACTTTTATTTGCAGTAGAAAATCTAATGTTGGTTGCTTTGGGAATTAGTTGCTTTTCTGATGTGCGATAATCGTCCCTATAAAATGTAGGATCAATAATGCCGTATAAGATCTTTTTTTGCGTCACCTGCTGCAGTCGGGTATGCAAACGGTCAGACAGATAGATGCCTCGCGGCTGCACCCCAATCAAAACGGTTTTGGAAAAATCTTTGTGGTTTTCAATTAACTGGAAACATAGCCGGTCAATAGTCAGAAGAAATTTTTTACTGTCCAGAATAATCCGCGGCTGCAATCTGCACTGCTATTTCCGCAAATATAACATTCAAGACATGAACCTATTATCTTTAATTCCGAATATCCATCAATATCACGTGATTTCTTTTAATTTGTTTATTAGGTAATAGTTTATAAAATGAATACCTGGAACGAATATCCCTTTGTACGTATTCTTTTCGCTTTTCTCGTAGGTGTGTTGCTGAACCTGGTTTTTAATGTTCATCTTGCCTTATGGCTGCTTGCAGTCTCAGTGCTGCTTACAATAACAATCCACCTTCTCGCAAAAAATAAAAAATTGCGGCTATACAGATATGCAGCATTCATTGGGGTGAGTTTTCAATGCTCCTTTCTTCTTGCCGGTAACGTAATTACATACTATAGTATTGACTATAATAATCCTCTTCATTTTATTCATTCGACAGAAACTGCTAAATCCTATATTGTAAAGATTACAGAGCCCTTAATTGAAAAGGAGAAATCTTATAAAGCTGTTGCAGTAGTGGTCCAAGGCAACAGTACATTCGGCAGCCAAAAGGCTTTCGGAAAAACTATAATTTATTTCGCTAAAGATTCTATATCTGCACAAATTAAATATGGAGATGTGCTGCAGGTGAAGAATAATTTTAAAGAGGTTAATCAACCTTTAAATCCTGATGAATTTAATTACAAAAAATATCTTTGGAATCGTGAAATTTATGCCACAGCGTACCTAAAAGATAATGAATGGGCCAAATTGCGAAAGCGTATTATAAATCCTGTTTATCAGTTTACATATCATCTCCGTGATCTATCCTTGAGCGCTATTCGCACCTATATTTCTACACCACGTGAAGCTTCTGTAGCGGAATCGCTGGTAATAGGCTATCGCGATAATATGAATGGTGAGACAACAGCTTCGTATACTGCTGCTGGGGTTGTGCATGTGCTTGCTGTTTCCGGCTCACATGTAGGAATCATCTTTGCAATGCTTCATCAATTGCTCTTTTTCCTTAACAGGAAAAAGCATGGGAAGCTGATACAATCCATTATTATTATTACTCTGATATGGCTGTTCGCGCTATTAACAGGATTGTCTGGCTCTGTGGTACGTGCTGCGACTATGTTTTCATTCATTACTCTCGGTCAGAATCTGAAGCGTTCGATAAATATTAATAACATTCTCGCATGCTCTGCTTTTTTTCTGCTCGTGATTAATCCACTGCTTGTAGCTGATGTTGGCTTTCAACTCTCTTATCTGGCTGTCTTTGGAATAACCTCACTCAGCAAACATATCAATGGATGGCTTTTAAGTGAAAACAGGCTGATAGATTATTTGTGGAAAATTGTAGCCATGTCTCTGGCTGCGCAACTTGCTACTTTACCGCTTACTCTCTATTATTTTAATCAATTTCCAAGCTATTTCCTGATTGCAAATTTGATTGTAATCCCAGTAGCTGCCCTGATACTTCATCTCGGTATTTTGCTTATTGTGCTGCAATTGATTGCACCTTTTGCTGCTCTCATCGGGCAACTTACTTTTCAGGTCACAAGGATGTTAAATGAATTTATTGCGAATATTCAGGCCTTACCGCATTCAGTCATTCCTCTGCCTTCAATATCATTGATGGCAGCAGCATCTATGGGATTTCTAATCATTTTTCTCACTCAATTCTTTCTTTCGGCCAGCAAACGATGGC
The DNA here is from genome assembly GCA_013695715.1 of Chitinophagales bacterium. Classification (GTDB taxonomy): domain Bacteria; phylum Bacteroidota; class Bacteroidia; order Chitinophagales; family UBA10324; genus JACCZZ01. The sequence continues at coordinate 2,154 of JACCZZ010000302.1, forward strand.
TATTTTGTGCTGTAATGAGCGCAATAGCTTTTTTTAGTGTGCAATCATACAAAGGGTGGATGCAACACAAAGAAACCTCATTGATCCTTTACAGTTTAAAAGGCAACAGTATCTTAGAATTTAGGGATGGAAAACAAGCATTGCTCTTTCAGGAAGGATCACCATCATTCATACAAGCAAAATATTTGAAGCGGCACTGGCAACTGAACAGCATTACCCACCCAACTTATCAGAAAAAATTTCAATCTTCCAGCCTATATCCGGCAGACCACCTTTTTCAGAAAGATCCCTTCTTCGAGTTTTATAATTTTAGGCTTGCTGTGGTTCGTGACCCCAAAGATTTGCCAGCAAATGGCAAAAAGCTCACGGTAGATGCACTGATTCTATCTGATAATCCCGCTATAAAAATCAGTGAACTGCTTCAAAGCTTTAACACTGGAACATTAGTCATAGATGCAAACAATGCTCCCTATCGGATACGTGGTTGGAAGCACGAAGCAAAGGTATTAGGAATACCAATGCATGATGTGAATACTGATGGGGCATTCATTCAAAACATTTGATTTGGATATATTTTGTTTAGGTCGGTACACTATAAAATGCTCTGAAAAGAATTAAGAATAATTCAATGATGCCACTCAATATATGAATTTTGTTAAGATTGAAAAGCAGGAACGGATAGGTTACATCATTCTTTCCCGCGCAGAGAAACGAAATGCTCTGAATGATGTATTCATTTCAGAGTTGAAGCGTGCATTCGGAACATTAGCTGTTGATTCTTCAGTGAAAGTTGTCATTTTAAAAGCAGAGGGAGAAGTTTTTAGCGCAGGAGCTGATCTGGAATATCTTCAAAGAATGCAAGGCTTTTCGTTTGAAGAAAATCTTGCTGATTCTAATAACCTGAAAGAGCTCTTTCTCACAATTCAAACCCTGCCCAAAATCGTTATATGTTTAGCACAGGGTCATGCTATTGCAGGAGGCTGCGGCCTGGCGTCGGTTTGTGATTTTTGTTTTGCAGTCCCAGAAGCAAAATTTGGTTACACTGAAGTGAAAATAGGATTTATACCTGCATTAGTGATGGTTATTCTTCTTCGAAAACTTAATTGCGGAAAGGCAAAAGAGCTGCTTCTTACCGGCAAGCTTATCACTGCAGAAGAGGCAGCAACAATCGGCCTGATAAATGGTGTTATTCAGGCAGAGGAAATTGAAGACTACGTGATGTCTTTTGCTCAAAACATCATTGAAGAAGCATCTTCTCAGTCGCTGACTACAACAAAAGAATTGATAAATGCAATAGTTACAATGAACTTAACTGAAGCAATGGATTATGCTGCTAAGATGAATGCTCACGCTCGCACCAGCGATGATTGCAAAAGAGGAATAGATGCTTTTCTTAAAAAAGAAAAAATAAATTGGTGAGCAAGGCTTGAGATAATAAGAGCATTTAATTAACTATCTACTTCAACATTTTCTTTAATTGATCTTGAATTTTTTTAGAATTGCCTTTTTCAATAATGATTTTGTTACAGCTGTTGAATGCAGCAAAGGCTTTCAGCTTTTCGCAAAAAAGCACAAGTGCCTGTTCTTCACCAGTAAATTTTTCTTCAAAGGCAAGGTTGCGTATATAGAATTTTTTATTCAGCCTATCTGCCTTAGGGTCTATGCG
>JACCZZ010000310.1 GCA_013695715.1 Chitinophagales bacterium
TCTTTATAGTCATCTGATACCATATAGTAATCAAATTCAGGATCACTGCCGTTTAAAAAGGTATGATGATTCTTTCCAATCAGAGCTGTATAATATCCGTGGTCCTTCAGCACCTCAGGAACAGTGATGAAGTCGGGATCAAGAACATTGTTATTATAATTTACTCCTGTCTTAAGTGCAGAAAGTCCGGTTGCAATTGTTGCTCTGCTTGGCACGCAGAGTGAACTGAATACAAAGGCACGCTTAAAATTTACTCCTTCATTCGCGATGCGATCAATGTTTGGAGTCTTAAAGAAAGACGGTGCCCCATTACAACTAAAATAATCATACCGGCTATCATCAATCAGAACCAGAATGATGTTTGGAGGTGCTGCTGCCTGAACACCAGGTTCAAGAGTATACGATGAGGTCCATTTTTTTTCAGAAATCGGACAGGTAGAAAATTGAAAGATATTCACGACATCTAAATTCAACCCATTGACCAGGTAGCTTTCTGCAGCGGTAAACGAGATATATATGAAAGTTCCATCCAAAGTTTTATGTCGAACATGCAGAGAATCATAACTGCACGCGCTTTGTACTTCAACACTAATTGTATGATCAGATAACTTAGTAATTGTTATCTCGTCTGGCTTCATACACTGCAGGGTAGTGGCAGATACCTTCTTTTTTGAAGTAGATCCGTCTGTGCATTTTTTTGTAACCTGAAAATCATAGTTATTATTGGGCAATAATCCATTGAATGTAAAGGAGCTCGCTGAACTTAAAGGTATGAAAGATGACCATTTAGAATTGGAAGAGAGCTTATAAGCAACCTTATACTGATTTCCTGCAACAGGTGTCCAATGCACCTCCGCGCTACAAGATGAGATATCCGACACAGTTACATTTTTTGGAGGTAAACAATCCTGAGCATGCAGATTATTGATTAAGACTATTTTCAATAACATTATAAAGCAGAACAAGTAGCGATGTATCATCAATTCTTTTTTAGTTTAGGTTAGGAATGTTTTTTATTAATACTCCGCCACTATCAACAGCGGGTATAGATTTACAAATAAAGGGAATTTTATCTTACTTACTTCGAATCACGTGCTACGTTATACCAGCCTTAAGGGTTTCATTAAAAAGTTTTTATAGATACTTTGCAGTAGTTACAAGTAGCATGAAGTAGCTAAACTTACCATGTTTCAAAATCATCACCACCAAAACTATGACATTCAGTACATCTGATATCTTATTCAATGCAGACTTTCTCCACATGATTGTGTTGGTTTGAAGATATTTCGAGCAGATAAGTACCAGGCAGAATATTTTTTACAGGAAGCTCAATGATCTGCTGATTATCTTGTAAGGTGACGCTTGTTACTACCTCACCGATAACATTCAGCAGGCGCAATTTTAAGATTGGCTCATCGCCTGCATTTATGATGATAAAGTCATGAGCAGGATTCGGATAAATTGATACGACTAAAGGATGAACATTATAAGGAAAAGCTATTTTTTCAGGAAGAGTATTAAATCTGCTGATAGGTGTAAAGCCAGATTTTTTATTTCCCTGAGCATCACACCAAGTTTCAATTCTCCAGTCATAGCTTGCTCCATCATCGAGATTGTTCAAATTCACATTATTCATAGAACCATCAACTACTTTTTCAGTCCAAACAGATTGGCTGTGCTTTTTATATTCTAAATGATATTCAAAAACATTTGTCACCGGAGCCCACTTCAGCTTGGCTGCATGGGCAGTTACATTTTTAGCTGTCATCTTGTTAGACGTAACACGGGCACAAGGCTTCCATTCATATTTATGACTGCGATAAGAAATCAAATTCTTAGGCGAGGCGAGTTGTAATTCCCAAACTATAGTTCCGTCAGAGGTAACTTCAGTCATACTTGGGTTAGAGGTATTTGTTCGCCATCCCCAATTGATGAAGGTATTGCCATTATCTAACCGTTGTACGCTGCCCATTGCAAGATAATAAAGATTAGTGCCTGCTTGTGCCCCCGGATGGCTGTACTTCC
>JACCZZ010000319.1 GCA_013695715.1 Chitinophagales bacterium
TATGAGACCCGCCCCTGCTATGATGATAACAAGAGAGCGTAATGCATCCATCCGCAGCAATACTTTTCTATCCGCAATAACCGCATCAATTATCTCTTTCTGAATCTGCCAGTCATTATCACTTTTAAAAGTAAAAAAGACAGAGCCTGCAATAGCAAACAAAAGGCATAGTCCTCCGGTGATATATAGACTTAATTTTATTTTTTTGATAAGATAATCTTTATCGTATTCTCCCTTGATAATTTTTGAAAGAAGCATGAAACCCATGAAGGGAAATGTGAATTGCAAAATCACCAAGCTCATTGAAACTGTTCGGAATTTATTGTACCCCGGAAAATGATAGAAAAACAAATCTGAAAACCACTCCAGGTTTTTCCCCCATGATAATAAAATTGCAAGCACCGATACTGACAGCAACCACCATTTCCAACGTTCACGGATCACCATCATTCCCAACAAAAAAAGAAAGCATATAAAAGCCCCAGCATACACCGGCCCCGAAGTGAAAGGCTGGTTTCCCCAATACATGGGGGCATTATTTAGATAATTGCTCATTTGTCCGGAAGGCACATTGAATTGCGTTAGAAGCTTTCCAAAGTTCGACTGTGCTCCCACGGTAGATTTCGATGATCCTCCATAGGCGTTAGGAATTAGGAGCGTGAGGGTCTCCATTTTTCCATAGCTCCATGCCGTGGCGTAATCTTTATCTATTCCACCCGCTGATTGTTCATTTAAGGCAAGCTCCGATGGGCCGCGAATGGTAGCAGGTGTATAATCAAGTGTAGACCACAACAATGATGCGTTTGAAAACACGGCAAAAAGCGCGCAGATCACAGCAATGACGCCGGCAGATATTAAACTTTTAAGATTCTTAGCCCTGATTGCATAGATCAATTCAACAATCGCATACACCAATACCAGAAGGAACAGGTAAAAGGATATTTGCAGGTGATTGGCTAAAATCTGTAGAGATAAGCCCACAGAAGTGAGCACGGCTCCCCATGCATATCGCCCTTCGCGAAGCAACCATATACCGGCGACAACAAGCGGCATTAATGCTATTGCATGCATCTTAGAGGTATGCCCTGCTTCTAAAATAATAAGGTTATAGGAGCAGAGGCCAAATGCAAGTGCACCGCCAATTGCAAGCCAGGGATTTATCCGTAGACCAATTAGCAAGATGTAAAAGCAGACGAAAGAGATCAGCAATAGCTGAGATGGATGAGGAAAGCCAAGGCCTAAAATCTTATCAAGATATTGTAGCAGATTTCCTTCATACATATTAGAAATCTGGAAGGCCGGCATTCCCCCAAACATCGAATTCGTCCATAGGGAATTCTTTCCCGTCTCTTTCTGATAATCCAATAATTCCTTCGACATTCCCTTCCACTGGATAATATCATTTTGATTAAACATTTTGTTGTCGAGGAGCATTGGCGCGAAATACAAAACGGTGATAAGCGCAAATATTCCCAAAGCAATCAGGTGTGGAGGCAACATCTGAACCGTACTGGTTGAGGTGTTCTCTGTTCCATCACTCTTCTTAATAATCACTTTTTGTGCGACCACCTTTTCATTTCTTTTCTCTTTCATGCAACAGTTATAATGAGGTGCGTAAAAATAGAGAAAAACTGCATAGATGATAAGTTGATGCATCATCCGAGATCATCATTGCAGCAGCATCTGATTTTCCGTTTCTATACTCAATTCTTTGGTATTGTCTGACCATTACACCTTTTCAAAATTTTTACATTTGTCGACCCTCATTTTATTTACATGACAACAGATACAATACTGATTATTGGCGCATGCGGACAAATTGGCTCAGAGCTGACAATGGCATTACGGAAGATTTATGCCAATGTAATTGCAGCAGATTTGAAAGAACCAAGTGAAGAGGTGAGGAATTCTGGGCTGTTTCTCAGGTTGGATGTATTAAATAAGGTCAGCTTAGTTGAAGTGATTGTAAAACACAACGTTACTCAGATATATCACCTTGCGGCAATATTATCCGCAACCGGAGAAAAAAATCCTGAGCTTGCCTGGCGCGTTAACATGAAAGGGTTGCGAAATGTGCTCGATGGTTGTATAGAAAACAGCGTAAAGAAACTTTTCTGGCCAAGCACCATCGCTGTGTTTGGCCCTACAACTCCACGCCAGAATACGCCGCAATGGACAGTGATGGAGCCAAATACAATCTATGGAATAAGCAAGCAAGCCGGCGAGCGCTGGTGCGATTATTATTTTCAGAAAAGAAATCTCGATGTACGCAGTGTCAGGTATCCTGGCTTAATCAGCTATAAAACTCCTGGCGGCGGTGGCACCACAGATTATGCAATTGATATATATTATGAAGCTAAGAAAAATAAATCTTATTCGTGCTTTCTTGCAAGTCATACACGCCTTCCGATGATGTATATGCCTGATGCCATCCGCGGCACTATTGAGTTAATGGAAGCGCCTTCAGAAGAAATAAAAGTGCGTTCATCATATAACATTTCGGCCATCTCCTTCACGCCTGAAGAACAGGCTGCATCAATCAAAAAATGCATTCCGGATTTTACCATTGATTATAATCCTGATTTCAGACAGAAGATTGCGGAAAGCTGGCCAGAGAGCATTGATGATTCCGTAGCACAAGAACATTGGAGCTGGAAACC
>JACCZZ010000371.1 GCA_013695715.1 Chitinophagales bacterium
GAGCTGCTCTTGCGGGCGCGAAGGAATTTACTTCACCAGCATATGCAAGAAAATTCTCCCATCCTGATGATTGTTCTCCCCACCATCCTAAACGGCTTGCTACTGCTGATAAAAAACCTGTTGCCAACGCCATTCTCAAAAGAAGTGTTGCTATGTCCGGATATGTTTTCATTTACTAATGATGTAACCTGGTGCAAAGATGAGGTGAGCATTATCTTTGGAAAATAGACAATGTTGAAAAAAGCATGTAACATTCAGGTCTGCGCTTTCTCTCTATAGGATTTTGGAGATTGCCTGGTGTGCTTCTTAAAGAAATTGGAAAAATAGAACGGGTCTTTAAAACCTAATTCGTAGGCCACTTCTTTAACAGCTAACCTTTCATAAGTTAAAAGGCGTTTTGCTTCTGATGCAATTAATCCATAAATAACATTCTGAGCTGTTTTACCAGTGTGGAATTTTGAAAGCTCATTTAATTTTGATTCGGAAGTTCTTAATGAAGCAGCAATTTGTTTTACCGTTTGAGTCTTTTTAAAATTCCCTCTAACCAGTTCAAGGAATTTTAGAAACAGTGCATCAGGTTTATAAATTTCATCGCCAAGGTTAATTTTGCAACGGTTTATTTCTACCAGTATCAGTTCAATTCTGCTGTGTATGGAAAGGAGATATTGATAAGGTTTTTCTTTGACTTCTTTTTCTATCTTCAGTAACTCTTGTTCAACTATTTTATTTTTTGTAAGTGGTATAACTTCGTTCATAGCAAAATGACAAAACAAGCTGTTGTGAAATATCAGCTCCAGGTCGTTATCATCTTTACAGAAAAAATCAAAAGAAAATTCAAGGATAAAGCCTTTAGCAGCCTTTTTTCTAAAATAATGAATTTGTCCTGATGTAATGGTAATAACCGTATTCGTTGTTAATTCAAATTCATTTTCATCAACCACCATTGTTGCAGAACCAGACGAACACAAAATCAATACATATTTCATAACTCGTCTGGGTTTATGTAAATCAGATATTTTGTCTAATGAAAATATTTCGACCATTTAGCAGATTTAAAAACCCAAAGTAATAATGGAATTGAGGGCTATATACGCATAGAACAAAACCGGAACTTGTACTATGAAGCAGATAAAGGGTAGGCAATAATTCTTTAAAGAGAATTTCTTTATTGTTTCAGGTAGTAGTTAGCAGCATTTCCGGTTATTGTCATAAGTTGTCCCTATTTTCCTCCACAACCATAATGTCGTTATAATAATACCTCAGGCACAAGTTACGATCCGCTAGACTACGCCTTTGGAGATTTTAAAAGTTTTACTTCGAGAATCCTCAGATAGCAACTGTCAATTCGTGGTGACTGCAAACCTAAAGGCCAGCAAGGGGGACAACCTTCATCACCAAAAAATTTTTTGAGTTTGCTTAAAATTTTCACCTCTTAAATTAACGAGATAAATTCCCGAAGGAAATGAAGAAAGATCAATTACCGTACTGGGCACTTGAAAATTTTTACGAAAGAAAATTTCACCCTCGGTATTTACAATATCAACTATTTTATGTGCTACTGTTCCGGTGTGAATCAGCAGCCGGTTTCCTGCTAAAAATATACTTTCCTCAATGGGTAACTGATCTTCAATTCCGGTTATATCCGCACTGATGATCCAGGTAAGGGTATCTCTGGCAGATGGATTATTGGTTTCCCAAACCGCATAGCGAACCAAAGCCGTACCTGCAACATAATGTGGTGTAATATGAACACTGATAAAACCATACTCACCCAAAGTGATAGGCTTCATAATGCCGCTATCTTTCAATTCAGTGTAACAATTATTATTGTCGCAATTCAAGGCTTCCCAACCGGAAGGAACTAAAGCGCTGACTTTCTTCCAGCTTAAAAAAAGGGTGTCGGAGGAAATATTGTTCTGCAAAATGTTGTGAACCGTAAGATCATCAAACTGAGCTGTTGCAACAATGCTATCACCCGGGGACAATGAATAATTCTGAGCAAGTAAACCATGAGCAGCAGCACAAGTAAATGCTGTTGCCCATGTGAGTGACTTTATTATACGATCCATATTAGTGTGAAATATCCACTTTGCGGTAAGAGGAATTTCCGTTTACCGTTGTCACAAGCAGATAAAGCCCCGGCGCAAACGTTTCAGTACTGAAAGTTTTCAGCACAGGACCTGCTTCCATTTTTTCATTTATAAGCGGCGCAACTGTTTTCCCGCTAAGAGTAAGCAACTGCATGCTCACAGTACCAGGCTTATTCAAATTCAATTGAATATTAAAGTGATTGTCCGCCGGATTAGGATACACATTCACCCCATTTACATCTGCCGGAATCTCATTTACAGATGTATAGTTTGAAATAAAGTAGTCGGTAATTGCATTTGCAATATCTGCTGAGTCACCCGGTGTGTAACCCAGCTGATTGTATAGGACATCATGTGTTTTTCCCCCAACTACTACGATCGACGGCATTCCAAAACCGCCATAATAGTTAACCAACGCTTCACCAGAATCGAAGGGAAAACTGCTGAATCCATTGAGATTATACCAATCCAAAACATTGGTACATCCGAAGTCATTGATGAAAGCCATTTGATAAAATTCAATTAAGTCAGGATACAGAACGGCGAGATCACTTTGCATTGCTTCTATTTCGTGACCTGCGACAACGCACGGACTGCAATCCATGAAAAATTCCATGATAATCACCTTCGCTGAATCAAGCGTGGCGAAGCAATTGTGCGATACACCGTTGCAATCATTCATGGTGAAATCCATTGCATAATTCTGTGCTTTAGAAAACTGGAGAAATAGCACCATTGAAATAAAGAGTGTAGAAATTTTTTTCATATTATTTGTTTTTGAATTTGTGACTGAAATTATTGATTTAAGGATCAAAGATATGCAAATAAACTGAGGTTGGCAAATTGAAAGAATTCACCTGTTTCTGCCCAAAACCATCATAGCGGTTTTGGTGGGAAGGTCAATGTAACGGTTGTTGACCGCTAGAGTAAAAGATTCATCTTCCTGCCCTTGTCGGCATCTTCTTGATTCGCATGGTTATCTTCTGTTCTGTTCGGCGGGAATCATTGAAGAGAATTTTCTTTATTTTGCCAGGTAGTAGTTACCAGCATTTTCGGTTATTGTTATAAGTTGTCCCTATTTTCCTCCTGAACCATAATAAGCCAGATTTTAGTAATATAACCGAGCCTGAATATGCCCTGTTGTTGGTCTGGCTCAGCTTATGGCCTAGAAAACCAACAAGTGCAAATTTTTAATCCGGCATCTTTTTTCTAATTTGTCAAAACTTCTGCATATGAAAAATATCTTGTTGGTGCTTTCAATCTCTTGTCTGTTTCTTACATCCTGTGACACGGGCGGTAAACGGGTTAGAGGCAATGGCAATATAATTACTACTGAGCGTACTGTATCTTCTTTTAGCGAGGTTGAACTGTATGGAAATATTGATGTATATATTATGCAGGGAGATTTGCAACCTGTAAGGCTTGAAGGCGATGATAACCTGTTGCCATATATTGAAATTAGTCAAGAGAAGGATAAATTAATCATTCGAAACCGCAAGGGTTTTGATTTAAGTCCTAGTAAAGATTTGAAGGCATACGTTACAGCCCCGGTTTTTAAAGATATTTCGGTATCAGGAGCCAGCGATATAATTGGTGAGAACAAGATATCAAATAATGATCATTTAAGGCTGCATGTAAGTGGTGCGGGTGATATAAACATGGAAGTAGATGTTCCGGAGGTGAAGGCAGAAATATCAGGCAGCGGCTCTGTTAATTTAAAAGGCCAGACAAAAGATTTCGATCTTGATTTGAGCGGTGCTGGGATTGCTCATTGCTATGATTTGATTTCTGAAAATACTGAGGTTGATATATCAGGTGCAGGTGATGCAGAAGTATATGCCAGTGTAGGATTGAATGCAGAAGTTAGTGGCGCGGGAACTGTGAGATATAAAGGCAAGGTGCAAAATATTAAACAGCATGTAAGCGGAGCGGGCAGTATAAGGAGCGCGGATTAAGGT
>JACCZZ010000190.1 GCA_013695715.1 Chitinophagales bacterium
ATTTTGGCGGCTTTGGTATTGCTTAATACCTTCATCAAGAAAGTTTACATAAGTAATCACATCTGAAGTATAGCCACGGGGTTGATTTAGCAATACTCCCTCATCATCAAGAAGCACGTAATAAGGCTGTGCCCCAATGCTGTATTTTGAATATTGCAAATCAAAATTTCTATCACCTAAAGTAATTACTTCCTTGTTAAGAGCCACTGAAAAATATTGCTCGTCTGCAGGCAATTTATACTTGTCGTCAACATATAAAGAAACGGTAACATAATCGTTTTTCAACCTTTTCAAAACTTCAGGATCAGGCCAAACTGACTTCTCCATTTTTCTGCAGTTTACACATCCCCAGCCGGTAAAATCTACAAACAAAGGCTTCTTCAGCTCTTTTGCACGAGACAATGCCTGATCATAATCAAAGTATAGGTCAAGTCCTAAGGGCGCGTCAAACAGATCAGCATATTTTTTCGGTTCATCATCTGTTTTCTGCAGCTTATTTTCAGGCACAGCCGTTAAAGTGGGTGTTAGCATGAATTCCGAATAGGTTGGCAGAAAACCGCTCAACGGCTTTAAGGGGGCACCCCAAAGTCCGGGTACCATATAAAGCGCAAAAGACAAGCTTATTAAGGCAAATAATAACCGTGGAACACCAATATGAGAGGGCAATCCATCATGCTCAAGTCTTATTTTACCCAGTAAATACAAACCAAGAACAGCGAAAATCATGATCCACATAGAAAGAAATATATCACGCGACAACAAGCCCCAGTGATAAGCCATATCTACTTTGGAAAGGTACATGAAGCTTAATGCAAGTTCAATAAAACCAAAAGAGACTTTAATAGCGTTCATCCATCCCCCTGACTTAGGTAGCTTTTTCAAGCCGGATGGAAACCATGCAAACAACCCAAACGGCAAACCGATCGCGAGACCAAAGGCAGCAAACCCAATGAGTGGCTTTGCAAATTCCCCATCTCTTGAAACGATGGAGATCAAATTCGCCACAAAGGGTAATGTGCACGAAAAGGAGACCAGAACAAGGGTAAAAGCCATAAAAAATATACCGATCAGCCCACCCTGATCTGAGAGGGCTTCGGTTCTATTAATCAACCGTGATGGTACCCGGATCTCAAAAACTCCTAAGAAAGATAATCCAAACAAGAAAAATAGGGCAAAGAATACAAGGTTAAAAAACCATCCTGTTGATAGCTCATTAAGCTTCTGTTCATTGGTGAATAATGAAACAGCTACGCCCATGATTACAAAAATCAGGAGTATAGAAAAGCCATAGATCACAGCATTAATGCGTCCCTTTTTATGTTCTTTATTCTGTTTCAGAAAAAAGCTAATAGTTAAGGGAATCACTGGCCATACGCATGGCATAAGCAAAGCAATGAGTCCATAGCCGAAACCTGCGACAAAAGTCTGCCAATAACTCATGTATCGGACGTCAGAAACATCTCCTGCTGGTGACTCTTGGGGAATCGTAACCTTATTCTTATCAGGAACTTGCGCAGGTTCTAATTTTGTACTGTCTACGTTTCTAATAGAATCCTCACTTTTCACCAGAACCTGAGCAGCACTACTGTCAGTTGCTTCACCGGTATTGCTTTTGATTTCATCTGTTGCTGGTGTGGCTGAAAGTACATACTCAAATGACTGATCACTTGGCGGATCACACAACTGATCGTTGCAGGTCATAAAATTTACAGATCCTTTGATGGTTGCTGAAGGCTTCAGGATTTTTACCCTTTGGGTAAATCGTCCTTCATCTTCAAACCAAATTAATTTCATGTTGTCAAACAAGGGTTCCAGCGCTTCTTTCCTGTTTCCTGACTCTTTAACCTTCCCTGTTATTTTGTAATCATCCGATTTCTCAAAAGTAAAGGAGGTAGGAATCGGGCCACCTTCACCTATATATTGGCTATAGAGATGAAACCCTTTTTCCATGTTTGCAGTAGCAACAAGATCGAATTCATCCTCTGAGGTTTTTTTAGATGAGAACTCCCATTTTACATGTGGGTTTGAGTACTGTGCCAAAAGAGGCGAGGCAACAATGCTTAAGAGAAAATATAGAATAAACCTTACCAGATGGGAATCGTGGATAGAATTAAACGAAAAGACTTTATTGACAGCCGATCTCATGTGTTTGATTCTGCTCTTAACCAGCTACCCTCTACGGAAGTTTCGCGGGCTTCTGCAAAGCTTATAAAAGATTCAAAGAGCAATTTGCCGTCTGTGTTGCCGAGCATATCTTCTGAGGCACGTTCAGGGTGCGGCATCATTCCAAAAACATTACGGTTCTTATTACAGATGCCGGCAATATTTAAGAGGGAACCATTATGGTTTCCTGTCTCATTTATGTTTCCATATTCATCACAATATTGAAAGATGATCTGTTTATTAAGCTGAAGGTTATTTACCGTCTTCTCATCAGCATAATATCGTCCTTCCGCGTGTGCAATGGGAATTTTATACGCACTACCCACCATCAGCTGATTGGTAATGGGTGAATCATTACTTATTGGAGTAATGTATGTGTTGCGACAAATAAACTGTTGATTAACATTCCGCAGCAATGCTCCAGGCAAAAGACCTGTTTCACATAAAATCTGAAATCCATTGCATATTCCCCACACATACCCACCTCCGTTTGCAAACTCTACCACTGAACTCATAATGGGTGAAAAGCGTGCTATGGCACCCGCTCGCAAATAATCGCCATAAGAAAAGCCTCCCGGAAGCATGATACAATCTTTTATATCAAAATCTGATAACGATTTGCTTTTATGCCATAGCGGTACCACTTCCTGCTGAAGGACATTCTCTAAAACATGCATCAGATCCTTGTCACAATTTGACCCGGGGAATACTACCACTCCAAACTTCATAGCGGAAAACTGAATTGGTCGAAAATGTACATGTACTGAAAAAAAAAGATGGTCAAAATTAAGAATAAATGCACGATTTCTGAAACTGCTTTTCGTCTGAATTCAGCAAAAAAAAATGCAAAAGCCAACCCTGCAGGCAGTATCAGCCATATAAAATGAAAAAGCTCACCTTCAAACTGTATTAGAAGTGAAAGAATACCTACAATAAACAACCATACAAAAACCACAAGATAGTTTCTGACCTGCACCACCAGCCTGAAAAGGTTGGCCTGCAGGTATAATGCACTCCATGCAATAACCACCAGCACAGGAATACTGATTATGAAAATGCGCATGCTGCGTTCTATAATCTGGACGTTGAAGTTTAGTTCTGTAATAGTAAGAGTATTCAGAAATTCAGGCAATTGGTTATGCCAAAAGAAATAAACACCAATAAAATAATAGGGTAACAGCAGGCCAATAAAGGCAATCATATATTCCCTTAAACTAAAGGGACGAAGTATGGTAATAGAAGCTAAAAGGAAGAGAAAAAAAACGATGTAAGGAAAAAAAAACAAGGATGCGATGGAAATCAAAAAGCCGGTATCAAAAATTGCTGCTGTAACTTTTTCTTTTTTATACCAAGCAAAGATTCTTCCTAATGCAAACAGCAGAAAAGTGTTCGCTATTAGGGGTGGTGTGAGCAGCATGAATTCAACAAAAAGGGAGGACACCATGATGAAGGAGAAAGCCGGCAGGTATGACGACTTAGGCAGTATGCGATAATAATTAATCAGGTGATTGAAATACAAAGCCTGAAAAAATATTATGAGTCCACTTATTATGTGGTAGAAATAAAATTGTTCCTGAACAAATGATGCAAGTACGTTATAGGTGATCTCGCTTAAAAAATTCGTATTTTCAGGAGCCTGGAATATTACAGGTTCTACAAATAGTACGAGCCTTAGCAACACTGTATAGATAAATAAAAGAAAAATAGCTGATAGGTGGTAAGAACGAAAAATAGCAACCAAACTACGGGGTATTAAAACTGATTTTTACGAATTGAAGGTAATTTCGTTTTATGCTTGGCACTAATAGCTCAGTAGGGGAAATCTGTTTTGCCGATTGTGGAATGAGCATTACACCTTTACGATCTGCATTTAACAACTCCTTTCGCTGATGGTTTCCTGATGGGTCAATATTATAATTTGCTACATTAGTTTGAGCATTTGACATATCGTTATAAATAAAGTAAAGCGATGCAGGAGCAATCATGGTTATAAAAGATGAATAGTAACCTCCATCACCTTCTGTTGCCTGCTTCTTATGTAAAATCTGTTTCCACTCCAGTTTTCCATCTTTTTGAAAAGAAAACACTGCTATGTCATCATAATGATAATAGTTAACCGTGAAACCAGAGCTGATTCCAAAGGTGCCATAACTGTTGCTTGTATATGACTCTGATGAAACGGATGCTGATTCTGCAACCAGGATTGCCCCACCGTCGCGTTTCACAATTAATTCTCTGGGTTGAAAATCGAAAAACCCATCGCTTTTACGGGGTGGAT
>JACCZZ010000377.1 GCA_013695715.1 Chitinophagales bacterium
TTTAACAATTTAATATTCTCGATGACAACATTATTACCTGAGACAGTTATGTAATCATGAGCAGGATTCGGAGTGATGCTGATGGAATGCTCCAGAGAATTTAGATTGTAAATACCTGTAGCTACATCCAATAACTGGCACGATGAGTCCTGTAATGTGCAGAGGGAATCAAATACGGTGAGGCAAATAGAATAGGTGCCTATATTAGAATAGACATGAACCGGATTATCCTCAGTGCTTGTGGTTCCGTCTCCAAATGACCAAAGAAATGAAGAATTGCTTGTAGTATCCGATGTATTAGTGAGGGTTACCTCTAGTAAAGATTGAACTACTGTAAACGAAGCAACAGGCGACCCTACAACAGTAATATATAACAAGGTTGTGTTGCTGCAGCCGAAGTTATTCGTAACGGTAAGTGTGGCAGTATCTATACCTGATGAATTGTATGTATGTACTGGATTTTGCTCTGTGGAGGTACTTCCATCGCCAAAGTCCCAAAACCAGTTTGTAACAACACCGCTGTTACCTCCAAAAGACTGATCGGTAAAAGCAACAGCAGAATTGACGCATACTGTAGTGGGTGCAATAAACTGAGCAGCAGGTGCCTCATTAACGATTATGGTATCTGAAGTAGTGTCTGCACAACCAAGGGAATTGGTAACTATCAATTGTACTGTATAAGTATCTGTTGCAGTATAGGAGAAGGAGGGTGATTGTATATCAGAGGTGCTTCCATTACCAAAATCCCAATGCCATGTTAAAATTGTTGAGGTGGGGTCAGTGATTGTTTGATCAAGGAGATTAAGAGGCTGATTGAGGCAGGCAGCAGAGTCCGTTGTAAAACCTGCAACAAGGCATACCTGAACTGTAGAATCACTGCACACGGAGAACGCAGAGGTATTACCCACTGTATCAGTAACTGTAGCAGTTATTTTGCCGGAAAGAGGAGCGGTATATTCGAAAGTACCACTGGAACTCGCAATTACAGAATCTAAAAAGGTCTTTCCTTCACACCAGGTGCATGTATCATCTGCATAAATCTCTATCACTCCTTTTGGAACTGTAATACCGGAAAGGCCGGCCGATGTTACGATCGAAAGTTGCGGAGGACCTATGTTTCCATTGCCCCCATTGAGCTGAATTCCCCCCAACCCCACTGATAAAGAGTTACAAAAAATTCTATTGTGAGAAAAAGTATTGGCCTGACATGTACCATTTGTAAGATAAATGGCTTCCTGTCCATTGAACGCAATGGTGTTTGTTTTTAGATTATCTAACCCCCCAACAAGATTGTTTGAGCTGCCAGAGGCAAAATAAATGCCTGTAGTGCCATTTCCTAAAGCTCCATTTCCAGTACTGTCAGTGCCTATAAAGTTTCCCTGAATCACTGAATTTGTGAAGCTTCCATAAATTCCGCCATATGTGTTGCCCGAAATCAGGTTTCTTTCATAGACAGAGTCTCCACCAATTTCAATATAACTATTAACGCCAGTACTCCAAATTCCATATTGATTTGGTTTAGCAGAAAAACCATTGATGCTTGTGCCGATCTGGTTGCTATTAAAATCAATATATGTTGCATTCTCGAGATAAACACCATAGTTATTTCCCGAAATAATATTATAGGCGAGAAGTGTTTTGCCACCTATGCTCACAGCATAGGAGGTAATGATATCTATACCATTGCCAGTTGCATTGCTTAAAATAGCTTCTGAAGTATCAATTCCTAACAAATTACCCTGTATTGCAGCGTGATGGGTTGATTGCACTCTTATAGCAGAATTGTTGCAACGATATATTACGTTCCCCTTTTGAATTGCACCGATTTTGGAGTAAGGGCTTTCGATAATAATTCCATTTTGAAATTTATTAATGTATAAACCATAAATTTCACAGGAATCAGCCAGAATTGAGAAGCAATAACTCAAATTATTCGAAGTGATTTGGATTTTATTATATGAAATGCCAAAACCATTTCCTGCTGTTTGGCTTGAGCCATCAATTATCAGGGAACCAATAATTGCCGGCAGCTCTGTAAGCAGAGTGATAGTTCTTCCCGGAACATCAATTGCTGCTATTTCAAAATTTATTTTATCAGTGCCAGCGTTTATGTTAGCATCTTCAATTGCCTGTCTTAAAGAGCCAGCACCAGCATCGGCATTTGTATTTACAATGTAAATGTTAGCACTAGTATAATGTGTAATCATCAGACATAACATTATACAAATTGTAATCTTCATTTTCATAGAGAGTTTGATTAATAGGAGCATGAAATTTTTATTGGACTCTTCCAGGTTGTTGCAGTCATTAAAGCACTAAAATACCAAAAGAAACCGCCAAAATTGTTTCAGTATGGTGTCTATAGTATGTAATAATTTCTTTGCTGCAAAAATAAAAATTTTGGCAGCAAGTAGTAAGTATGACAAAAAAAGGATGTCGTTAATTAGCGACATCCTTTTTTAGCAAACCCCATATAATTTAGTCGAGACCGAAAGCGTAAAAGTACTGACCCTGATAATCAGGATACCGACCCTCAATCATTACACCCCCCTTTTTATTAGATAGCACAGATTTCAATTCATCTATATCATCAATTTGTTTGTTATCAATTTTTGTGATGATAAATCCTTCTCGCATATTGGTATTCTGACTCAGCTTTCCTTCACTCAGCTTTGCCACTTTTACTCCGCCACTCAATCCAAGAACTTTCTTTTCCTGAGCTGAAAGATTTACGAAGTCAGCTCCCAAAGCTGAAATCTTAGAAGACACATCCTTCTTTAAATACTCTGTGCTTCCTGCATTGTTTTTCAAAATTACGTTTACCGTCTTTTCCTTACCCTCCCGCAAATAAGTAAGAGTAATATTATCACCAGGGTGATAGCGAGATACCTGTTCCTGTAATTCAGGTGACGAGTTTACGGTAATGTTATTTACTTTAGTAATAATGTCGCCTGATTTCAATCCTGCAACCTGTGCAGCACTTCCTGATTTTACTCCATCTACATATACACCACTCAGACTTTTCAAATCAAGACCCTTTTCTTTGGCAAGTTCTGAGCTAAGGGTGGCTATCTGTACACCGAGAAAACCCCGCTGTACCATCCCATATTTCATAAGGTCATTTACTACCTTAGAAACAATGTTAACAGGCACTGCAAAAGAATAACCTGCGAATGTTCCGGTAGGTGTTGCGATTGCTGAGTTGATGCCTATAAGCTCGCCGCGTGTATTTACGAGAGCTCCCCCGCTATTTCCAGGATTAACCGCTGCATCAGTTTGTATAAAAGATTCCACAGCACTTGTATCACGGGTTCGAAGAATGTTAATATTTCTTCCTTTTGCACTTACAATTCCGGCTGTCACGGTAGATTCAAGATTAAATGGATTTCCTACCGCCAACACCCATTCTCCAACCTCTACAGAATCGGAGTTGCCAAAACGAATAAAGGGCAACACCTTCTCATCTATCTTAATAAGCGCAAGGTCAGTTGATGGGTCTGTTCCAATTACTTTGGCTTCATAACTTTGTTTATCTGATAGTATTACCTGAATCTTTTCCCCATCATCTACCACATGATTGTTGGTAACGATATAACCATCATCAGAAATAATAACTCCGGAACCTGATGATTCTGATGGTTGCTGCCGGAAAGGCTGACCAAAAGGATTAAATTCATCACCAAAGAAATCCCGGAAGGGATTATTTTGGTCGTTACGTGTTGCTTGCTGTGCTGCATACGAGGTTCTTATATGCACCACACCAGGTGTGGTTATTTTTGCAGCATATCTAAAATCCAATAAAGCTGGAAGATCAGAGGTGGCATTATAATTAACCTGCGCAAAATGCCCTGAAGCCTGTTTTTGTTCAAATGTTGCAGATTGATTCTTACTATCAATATAATGATAAACTCCAACCGTTACGAGTGCACTGATGATGGCCACGAATGCCGTGAGCGCGAGTTTCTTGAAATTCATAGTTTTTGAAATTTTTTTGAGGTAAGTTTTTGGGTCAAAAATATGCCTTGAAAAACGAATCTGTTTAGTTAATATTTTGAGTGTGCTGCATTAACTATTTTTTAACAGCCTTAGTTCTACTTCTGCTACTTTTAGAATGTTTCAATTAAGTTTTGGGCCTGATAACTTTTCATTTTTAATTAGAAAAAAGAACTTTGTATCTGTTTAACTTCTGTATGCAGATTCCTTTTGAAAAATATCATGGCACCGGAAATGATTTTATATTGGTTGATAATCGTTCCAATATTTTTCCAAAGCAGCAAAAGGTAATAGCTAATTGCTGTCACCGCAAGAATGGGATTGGTGCCGATGGACTAATTCTTATTGAAAATCACTTAGATTATGATTTTGAAATGCTCTATTATAATGCAGATGGCAACATGGGCTCCATGTGTGGCAATGGTGGCAGATGTGCAGCCATTTTTTCACATGATTTGAGGCTAATTCGTCACACCACCAGATTTATGGCGTTTGACGGTGTACATACCGCTCATATTAATAAAGATAATAGTGTTAAGCTTTCAATGGTATCAGTTGGAGAAATTGAACTGCAAGAAAATGCATATGTCATGAATACCGGATCGCCCCACTACGTTGCCTTTAAAGATTCTATAAATCATATAAATGTTATTGAGGAGGGCAGAAAGATAAGAAATAATGAAGCCTATAGTGAAAATGGTATCAATGTGAATTTTGTTAGCATTGATACTACAGGATTAAATATAAGAACCTATGAGCGTGGGGTAGAAGAAGAGACTTTATCATGCGGCACCGGAACAGTAGCGGCTGCCATTGCTGCCTCTTTGAAATTGAACTGTAGAGATCAAAATCAGGAATATCTTGTTCATGCATTAGGCGGTGACATTAAGGTATATTTTACCAAAGAATCATCCACATTCTTTAATAATATTTTTATAGAGGGACCGGCACAGAAAGTATTTAGTGGCATTATAAACCTGGAATCTATAATGCCCTTGAATGAAGATTAAGCAGCAATCATAGTAACCGGTTGCCGCGTAGAAATTCCTGGATAGACATCTTTTTTTTTCCTTGCAATTGTACATCCAGAGCTGCGATGAAGCCATCACATGCAGCGAAGTGTAAAAAAGTTTTACCGTCTGTTTCAATCTCCCCTGGTTTGATGCTATGTGCCATTATTACTTTTTCGGCAGAGAAGATCTTAAGGTTTTTTCCTGCCAAGTAGGTAAACGCTGCAGGGTAGGGTGATAACCCTCGTATTTGATTGTATATAGATACTGTTTGTCTGTTCCATTGAATGTTACAATCTTCAGTATAAATTTTAGGTGCCCTTTTCAATTCTTTATTTTCTTGTTGTTCAATGAGAGGGTAGGTGCCAGTAAGTAATGTCTGAACAGTTTTCAAAACCAATTGGGCCCCCGTAACTTTCATCCTGTCATGCAATGAACCGGCAGTCTCCTTTTCATCAATCAACATTTTTTCCTGGAGAATTATATTACCGGTATCAATTTCGTGGTGTAAAAAAAATGTGGTTACTCCTGTCTCTTTTTCCCCGTTCATAATTGCCCAGTTTATAGGAGCCGCTCCGCGGTACTGAGGCAGCAGTGAGCCATGAAGGTTGAAGGTGCCTATTCGTGGCAGTTGCCAAACCACATCAGGCAGCATCCTAAAAGCCACAACAATCTGCAGATCGGGTGTTAGATTTTTTAGTTCTTCTACAAATAGCGGATCTTTTAAATTAGAAGGTTGTAAAATATTGAGCTGAT
>JACCZZ010000384.1 GCA_013695715.1 Chitinophagales bacterium
GATGAATTGATGGAAGAAGTTGTGCTCATATTCAACCTGTCATTTCTATCCTGCAGCAACTTGAGGATGTCAATTACTGTGATGATAAAAACACAGATTGTAATAACCACTATTGAAAAGGTTTTGATATGCTCATTCATAGGTCCAGTTAAATTGTTTTGGCAAAAATAATGTGTTTAGCGGAAGCTGTTTGTGGATCTCCTTATCTGTTGTGATTAGTTTTGATGTTCTGGAAGGTTTAATCAGCCCCTCTTCCACTCCATTCTTGCAGAGGGCGCTGCGCTTAATGGCTCAAAATCACCGGCTAAAAACTTATAATAAGCTGTTATGGCAATCATTGCAGCGTTATCTGTGCAATATTCTGCCGCAGGAATGTAAAGGTGCCATCCATTTCTCTTACTCATTTCGACAGCAGCTTCTCTCAGCCCTGAGTTAGAAGATACACCACCCGCTATCGCGATTTCTTTGATATTAAACTGATCGGCTGCCTTTTGTAATTTTCGAAGCAGAATGGAGACAATGCGATGCTGCACTGAGGCGCAGATATCATTGATTCGTTCTTCAATAAATCGGGGATTCTTTTTTATGTTCTCCTTAATAAAGAAAAGAATTGAAGTTTTTAAACCGCTAAAGCTAAAATTAAGCCCTGGAACATTCGGCTCCGGAAATTCAAATGCTTTTGGATTTCCGCTTTTTGCCAGCTTATCTATCATCGGACCTCCTGGATAGGGCAGCTTTATAAGACTTGCAGTTTTATCAAATGCTTCTCCTGCTGCATCATCTTTTGTTTCTCCCACTACTTCCATTTTTGAATAATCTTTTACTAAAATAATTTGTGTATGCCCGCCTGAAACAGTAAGACACAAAAAAGGGAAGGATGGCTTTGGCTCGTCTATGAAGTTAGAAAGAACATGAGCCTGCATGTGGTGAACGCCGATCAACGGAACCCTTAACGCAAGCGACAAAGATTTTGCGAAAGAGCTGCCTACCATCAGAGAACCTATTAAGCCAGGACCTGAAGTAAATGCTATTGCATTCAATGATTCTTTTAATATCCCAGCACCTATAAGTGCCTTTTCGGTAACAGTGATGATTTTTGTAAGATGTACCCTGCTGGCTAATTCGGGAACTACACCTCCATACTGGGAGTGTACTTTTTGCGAAGCAATAACGTTTGACCGGATGGCTCCATTAGTTAATACCGAAGCCGATGTGTCATCACAGGATGATTCAATTGCAAGGAGGTTAACGCTCATGAATAGACAAGTGTTTGCAAAAATAACCTGTAAATTCGGGCATCAATTTACCATTGGTTTCATCCCTTGCTTTTTAATCCTCCCATTTTAATTTTCATTTGAAATGAATAGTTATTTATCATTGGCTTGAACACACTAAGCAAAATTGGAAATGGATTCTGGATTTTATTAGGACTTATTTTTATCCTTACGGGAGTAATTTTTGCCAGGATCAGCGATCCTGTTTTTCAAACTTACCTCGCAGGTAAGGCTGTCTCTTTCCTCTCAAAAAAATTAAAGACCGAGATAACAGTCGGAAGCGTAAACTTCAGCTTTTTTGATCATCTTATTATCCATGACCTGTTAATACGTGACCGTGCTAATGATACGCTGGTATTCGCGAAAACGGCTGACGCAACTTTAGAGATTTTTAATCTGCTGCAAAACAGATATGTAGTAGAAAGACTTGAACTTACTGATCCAAAAGTTTACCTGCGTAAGAATAAAAGCTCGAAAGAATTCAACTTTCAATTTATTCTTGATGCCTTACAAAGCAAATCATCAGACTCAAATTCATCACCCTTAATCTTTGACCTTAAAGTGCTTGTTATGAATCAACTGCATTTTCGGTTACAGGATGAACCCAATTATACGGTATTTACATTCTACATACCCGGCACTACCATTGACGTGGAAGAGATGGATGTTGAACATTCTGTTATCAGGCTAAAAGAAATTTTGGTCGAAGAGGCAGATATGAAAATATCTAAGCTTTTGCGCAAACCTGAAGTAAGCGAGTTAATTGCAGATTCTGACACCAATGTTGTTCACCTGAATACAAAGCCACTGAAATTATTTGTGTCGAAACTTCATTTTGCGAATTCACAGATTAGGTTCGATGATGAGATGAAGCCCGTAACACCCGGCAGATTTGACAGCTTCCATCAATTGTATAAAAATGTAAATCTTGAATTTTCTGATGGCTCACTTGTAAATGATACGGTGCAGGCGAAGATTGATAATATAAGCATGGTAGAAAAAAGCGGTTTTAAAGTAAACCACTTAGAAGCATATGTTAAACTAACACCAAAATATGCAACCGCTGATAACCTTAAGGTTGAAACTGCAAACAGTTCTCTTGAAAGCAGTTTGTCACTTAGCTACATGAACTTTCATTCCTTTTATAACCTCTATAGCAGCGTAGCACTGAAGGCTGTCTTTGAGAAATCTTCAATCTCTGTGCGTGACCTTCTTTTTTTTGGACCGCACCTTACATGGATCAAAGAAAATCGGATTCTTACAACAGGTACTCTTACTGGAACATTAGACAACCTGAAAGGAAAAAATATAAAACTGCAAACAGGAACGGTGACAAAGTTTGCGGGAAATATTGATGTTAAGGGCTTGCCCCGCATAGATGAAACCTTAATCGATTTCAAAGTTGATCAGCTAATAACCAATACCTCCGATCTTTTTCTATTTATACCCTCTGCGCATTTTCCTAGGGGATTTGCGCGACTTGGAAATGTAAACTTCAATGGATCCTTTACTGGGTTCTTCAGCGACTTTGTTGCATATGGAGTGCTAACCACAGAAATAGGTGTTCTGCGCTCTGATTTAAATATGAAGTTTAATGAAGTACCGGGAAATGCGACATATTCGGGAAATCTTGCTGCATCACAATTTGATATTGGAAAATACAGTGGTGCCGACAGCCTGTTGGGCACCATCAGCTTTGATGCAAAGCTTGCTGGTTATGGTCTTACTGTGACGAATGTTGATGCTACTATGGAAGGCAATGTTTCGCAGCTTCAGTTTAATGGATATAATTATAAGAATATAGAAGTAGATGGCAACTTCAATAAAAAACTATTTAGCGGTAAGGTAGCTCTGAAAGATGAAAATGTAACAGTCGATTTTACCGGAACAGTGGATCTGAACAACGACCTGCCACTTTATAATTTTCACGCGAATATTGAAAACGCAAATCTTCAACAGCTCCGATTTAGCAAAAAGTACTACAAGGTTGCAACAGAACTGGATATGAACATGGAAGGAGACAACATTGACAACTTCATTGGATTCGCAAAAGCAGTAAACACAACATTCGAGAAATCAGGCCAACAGTTCACGTTAGATACCCTTTCGTTAAAAATTTTTGAAAAGGATAATCTGAAGCATTTCCTGCTTGCTTCGGAAGCTGGCACAGCGGCTTTTACAGGAAAATTTGCTTTAACTAAGCTCCCTAATTCTTTTTTGGCCGTGCTTGATAATTATTTTCCTTCTCTTCCTTATAAAAACATAATTCCTGATGTAGTGCAGGATTTTGATTTTGATTTTGCTTTGAACGATATGAGGAATATTTTAAATTTCTTTTTTCCATCATGGGAAGGAATGAACGAAAGTTCTGTTAAGGGTCACTTTAATTCAGCAACAAATTTTATTGCTTTTAATGGTATAATTCCCTCTTTAAGATACAAAGATCTATCTATTGATACTTTAAACCTCAATGTTACCAATTCACTCGGGCAGCTTCAATTAACAGCAAACTCTGCTCACATAACAATAGGAGATTCAATTAACATTATTCAACCATCTTTCAATGCAGAGGTGATGCATGACTCGGCACATATCAATTTATTTGCTGCCAATGGTCCTCAGAATACTTACATGAAACTTAATGCGCTCATCTTCGGAGATACAACAGGCCTTGCAATGCATATATATCCATCGGAACTGGTTTTGAATAATGGGAAATGGATAGTTTCAGAGAACAACATGATAAGGTTTGCCGACGAGAGGTTGCGATTTGAAAACTTTATCCTTAGCCATGATGATCAATCGCTATCTATATATAATGTGAACCTGCGTCCAAGAGCTACAAATCTTCATTTAGACTTTAATAAAATACCCATTGCAGATCTCTATCATTTTGTGAAACTTAATAAAGTAGATTTGAACGGAAGCCTTTCAGGAAGTTTGGAAGTATTGAATGTTTTTCATGCCCCGCGGCTCCAGGCAAATACGACCCTTGATCACATATTGATCAACGGCAGAGAAATTTCAGCTGCGGCAATAAAAATGGAATATGTTCCGGAAAAAGATCAAATGAAGATGGAATTATTTGTTGCAGATGATCAGTACAACCTTCAGGCTAATGGCTCCTATTATCCACGCAAAGCTGAAAACCAGTTAAACTTTAACCTTGAGCTTAAGCAGTTTGATCTGAGCATCTTCGAAACGCTGTTGCCAGGTTATTTTTCCAGCACGAATGGTGTAGCCTCAGGGATGTTTTCTATCTCGGGAAACAGAGATGCGCCATTGTTGACTGGCGAGATGCTCATCCCCTATCTGTCTACAAAAATTGATTATCTGCAAACTACTTATCATACATTCAATGAAAAAATAACTTTTCATGAAGACGACATTGACCTTAATAAGATGAAATTGTTTGATGAAAACAACGACTCCGCTGATGTTCAGGGACAAATTCATCATGACCATCTTAATCACTTCCACTTTAATGTTGCCTTGACAACTGAAAGGATACAGGCCCTCAACACCACACAAAATGACAATGAACTCTTTTATGGAAGGGCTGAAGCCGGGGGCCTCATTGAGTTTTTAGGTCCGCTTGAGAATATGGAGGTTCGCGCCAGCATCAGCTCAAAGCATGGAACTGCAATTTCGGTACCCATAGGATCAGGAACGTCGGTTGCTGATCGCTCTTTTATTCAGTATAAGAAAAAGGAAAGTGATTCGCTGGGCTATTCCTACAAATCTATAGAGATGATAAAAGGGTTGCAATTAAATCTTGACCTTGATGTTACACCTGATGCAGATATAAGAATAATCTTCGATCAGAAAGCAGGTGATATAATTAAGGGTCGGGGTTATGGCAACATACGAATGGAAATAAACCCTAAAGGTGCATTCAATATGTATGGAACTTACAACATAGAGCAGGGCGATTATCTTTTCACAATGCAAAATTTCTTTAATAAATACTTCTCCATAGATCGCGGTGGCAGCATTTCCTGGACTGGCGACCCCTATGAAGCTAATATAGATATTAATGCCATTTATACAACTAAAGCATCTGTATATGACCTTGTAGTTGGGTCTGGCATTTCTTTTACCTCTGATGAAGAAATACGCGATCTGCAGCGGCGTATTCCTGTTGATGTATATCTGAATCTCACCGGATCATTGTTGCAACCTGACATCTCGTTTGACATCCGTTTGCCTGAAGAAACAACGTTAAGCAGCTCTGCGTACCAGCAGGTACAAAAGGTGAAGCAGGATGAGGGAGAATTGAACAAGCAGGTTTTTGGCTTGCTGCTGCTGAACAGATTTCTTCCTACAAACTCAGGCACCGGCAATCAAAACATTGGAGCAGATGTAAATAACAGCGTAAGCGAATTTTTATTAAATCAATTAAGCTACTGGACATCTCAGATCAGAAGTGATGTGGATGTAAATTTCAATTATCAATCATATGAAGCTAACCTTAATACAACCAACCCTAATGACCTCACTAAAAGAAATGAATTGGAAGTAGCTTTAACAAAAAGATTTTTCAATGACCGGCTCGCTGTGGAGGCAGGTGGTAATTTCGATTTTGCAGCTACAAATGGTAAAGGCTCAGCCGGCAACGCCGGAGAAGGAAGCTCTACAAATGTAGCCGGTGACTTTTCTGTAGAATACAAGATAACTCCCGATGGAAGACTAAGCGGCAAAGCCTTTAGCAAAAGCCAATATGATGTGGTGGATGAACGGTATAAAACGAAAAATGGTGTCGCTCTTTCGTACAAGCGAGAATTCGATAAAATAAGGGAGCTGTTTAAAAAACGTGCAAATAAGCAAAAACGAAATCAGCAACGTGAATTGGAAAATGAACTGAAGCAGAATGTACCCACAAGTTCTAA